>JAFECN010000306.1 GCA_018242145.1 Pseudomonadota bacterium | reverse complement strand
TCTGCTGCATCCAGGTGGTGCCGCATTTGGGCGACGTCGCGATCACAATGTCGCTGGCGCGCGGTTTGTAACCGGCCCAGCGACGGCTGTCCGTTGTCCAGGACCGGACCTCCCGGTCGGGCGCGCGATATGCCATGACGTCTCCCCCTTTTTTTCGGCAAGCGTCCCATCCCGTCGGCCGGGCGGCAAGGCGCGATCAAAAATGTTCAGTGCTATTGCGACGCCGCGACGGCCCGGATCACGGCGCCCGACTTTGCGAATCGCGTATGGCAATCAGTTCCGCCAGTCTCTTCCTGAACTCCGCCGGGCGTACTTCGAAAGAGCGCAGCGGCTGGTCGCGGATCAGCCGGTCCACTTCCGCCACGAGTTCTTGTGAGTAGGTGGGGCGATACTGCTCATATATCGCCCGGAAGACTGGGGACGCCATCCAGAATTTTATCGACCGCAGCGCGTAATCGAAAATTATGTCGTCCGCGAGATGGGAATCGTGCTGGAATTTCACTTCATGAAAACTGAGGATCAGGTTTCGCATCACGCCTGTAAGCTGCCACACGTCCCCTTCGCTAAGTTCATCGGGCTGGGTCAGGGCTTTTAGCACGAGCGCACTCATGTCCGGTGCGAACAGTGCGCTGTTATGCTGAACGTTGCGCGTAATCGCTGCCTGGCTGATAGCAGCGCGCTGATTGCGTTCGGTCTGCCGAAACTGAAACCAGAGAAACACCAGCGACACCAGAACCGCGAGACCACTGACAAGACTGCCGAGCGCGGCGAGATCGGAGAGCGTCATGAACCCGACTCCTCCTGGGCCTCTCGCCGCGCCGCGACGTCATAGATGCCGCGAGGATCGATGTCGTTCGGCAGCGAGTCGATCCAATCGCGAAATTCGGGCGTGTGCCAATGCTTGCGCATGGCCCAGAACGTTTGGATGCCGGGCTGCCGGATGATATCGCGCAATTGGTGCTCGGCGGAGTGCCAATGTGCGTCATCGAGTTGGCCATGCAGCCATTGCAGCCTGGCGCAGTCATAAAAACGGAAGAAGCCGCTACACAGTGCAAGGAAGCGGACCCGTTCGTCTTCCGGCAACGCTTCCAGGTCGTCATGGCCTTCACGCCAGATGCGGGCCATTTCGGTGCTGCCGATCAGTATCTCGATAAGCTGCTGCCAGTTCGCCGAGTGCGCCTGCGAGGCCGCGGCGCGCACCGCCATGAGATTCTGTCGCCCCTGCTCGTTCATCTGCCGGAGCTGGAACCAGAGGAATATCAGCGAGATCAGAACGGCGACGCCGCTGACAAAGCTGCCGAGCGCGGCCAGATCGGAAAGCATCATGGTGCTTTCTCCATGGGAGCTTGCTCGGAGAATGAATCGGATCGCGCGGCCTGCATCTCGTGTAGGAGCGCTTCGCGATATTGCGCGACCATCTGTGCGGTGCTGACCGGCCGCGTCTCCGCAATGATCCTGTCCGCCAGCAGAACAAATTCCGCACCCACAGCGCTTGAGCGGATAAGAGGCCACGCCGCGCGAAGCTGCGGCAGGCGCATCGCATTCTTCTTTGCCTGCCAAGTGGTTTCGTCAAGCAGACCGTCGCGATATTGATAGAAGGAATCCTCTATGCCGAACCAGACCGCCGAGCTCGTCTGCAAAACGCGATAGATTTCGGCGTCGCTGAGTTTGTCGCCCCTGTAAGCCCTTTCCCACAGCTCGGCGTGATCCGCGCGCCTCAGAAAGCTGTCCGAAATCCGCATCGAGTGAACCTGGCGGATCTGGGCGCGCTGGTTCTTCTCCGATTGCCGCAACTGGAACCAGAGGAACACCAGCGATACCAGCACGGCCGCACCGCTGACGAAACTGCCGAGCGCCGCGAGATCGGAAAGCGTCATGGCGCCGGTTCCCTTGGCACCAGAGGCACATCGGATCGCGCGGTCTGCATCTCTCGCAGAAGCGCTGCGCGAGCCTGTACAAAAACATCGCTGCTCGAAACAGGCGGCGTCTCCGCGATCAGCTTGTCCACCAGGGCTACAAAGTCGGTGCCAACCGCGCTTGGGCGGACAACGGGCCAGGCAATGCGAACGACGGGCGAGCGCAATGCCTGCTTCAGGCCCGCGAGGTTCGCCTGCCAGGCCGCTTCATCGAGCAAACCGTCGCGATACTGATAAAACGAATCTTCAATGCCGAAAAACACGGCCGACATCGATTGGAGAACATGATAGATTTCCGCATCGTCGAGCGGATCGCCTCTATAGGCTTTCGCCCACAGCTCGCAGTGGTCCGCGCGCCGCATGAATATCTCGGAAACCCGCGCCGAATGAGCCTGCCGGATCGCGGCACGCTGGTTCTTCTCCGACTGCCGAACCTGCTCGTTCATCTGCCGGAGCTGAAACCAGAGCAAGATCAGCGACACCAGAACGGCCAGCCCGCTGACGAAGCTGCCAAGCGCGGCGAGATTGGAGAGGTTCATGGCGTAGCTCCTTCCGCACTGCCCGGCTCTCCACGTTTCTTGGCAACGAGATCGAGCCACTGATTGCCGGTATCGGGCGCCGGGAACGACGCGGCTTCGTGAATCTTCGCATCGATGAAGAAGCGGAATTCCGGGCCGTAGAGCGCTTTGCATATCTCCCAAGCCGCGCGAAAACCCGGGCGCACGGCTCTGGCATACCGAAGATAGGCCACCGTCCCAGCGTAGCGTTCGTCGTCGATGAGGCCTTCCCTGTGCTGATAGAAGCCGTCTTCAATGTGGGAAAGTTGCGCAAGCACAATCTGCATATAGGCTATCGCCTGCATCGGCGTTAGCGCAGCATCGCCGGCATCCCCGCGCAACAGAAGCTCATTCCAGGCCGGGTCCGTCGAGCCCGTCAAATTGAAATCCACAATCTGCCCGTTTCGCCCCTGCTGAATGAGCGCGCGGGTGTGTCGCGTGTTCTGGCGCGTTTGCAGCGCGAGATAGATCAGCGAGCCAAGCACCGCAACGCTGCTGATCACGGTCGCGATGCTGGCGAGATCGGAGAGCGTCATGCACCGCCTCCTGCTGTGTTTTCCACGCGATGTTTGGAAAGCGACTCCTTCCACAGCTCGAACAGCGGGCGCGACGCGCCGGGCGGTGCTTCCGCAAGCATTGCATTCACGCGCTCGCAGAATTCCGGGATCAGCAACTTTTGTGAAACATCCCAAACCGCTCTGGTGCCCGGATCATCGAGGCGGGCCCGAATCCCTTCGAACAAGTTGGTGAAGGAAGCGCCGTCGAGGACGCCGTGTTTTTCATGCCAATATTGCTCAGAGACCCCGACGAAGAGAATCCGCATCAGCGCGGTAAATTGTACGAACTCCCGCTCGGTAAGGTCTGGATCGCCTTTCGACGCGCGCAAATATGCCGAGGCTACGTCCGGGTCGGCCAGAAGGGTGAGAAACTTATCGAGAAAGTTCTGCTGATGCTGATGCGCTGCCAGATGATGGGCAAGCGTGTTCTGCCGGACTTGCAGCGCCAGGTATATGATGGAGCCCAGCACCGCGATGCTGCTGATGACGGTCGCGATGCTGGCAAGGTCGGAAAGTGTCATTGACAATTCCCCCTTGCCGAAATCTCCGCGCGCGCCCGCGCCAGCGAGGTTTTCCAGTCGCTCAGCGAGGGTGCGATTTGCCGCCCCACCGCGATGCGAAGCCGGCTGTTGATGAAGTCGCGAAAGCCATCTTCGAAACGGGATTCCACATTGCGCCACATGGCGCGCGGGCCGGCAGTGGCAAGCATCGACAGCAATACGTTCACCACGCTTTCGAACTGCTGCTTGCTGAGAAGCCGCTGGCGATACTGGAAATAGGAATCTTCCGCGCTGATTATCATGGCGGAGAACGCCATGCGGAACTGCGCCTGTTCGACAGGCGACATGGTCTCGTCGCCCTCCATGCCTTTCAGAAAGGGTTCCGCGATTTCGCGTTCGGACATGTGCATCAGAGACTGGGCGGTGCGCGCCGCGCGGCCTGGCTGGATCAGGGCGCACTGGTTGCGCTCCGTCTGCCTCACTTGCAGCGCGAGATAGATCAACGAACCCAGCACCGCGATGCTGCTGACGACGGTGGCGATGCTGGCGAGATCGGAGAGACTCATGGCGACGCTCCCGGCGTGCCTTTCGTCCGCTCCCGCTCCGTGGCCACACTGGCGAGCCATTGCACGTGAACGTCTGGCGGCGAAATAGATGCCGCTTCGCGCACCGTTCCATCGATGAAGGCGCGGAATTCTCCGCGGTACAATCCACGCAGGATTTCCCACATCGCGCGAAATCCCGGATTCACACCCCTGCCATATTTCAGCCATGCGACTAGCCCGGCATGATGATCGTCGCCGATCAGCCCTTCGCTATGCTGATAGAACTGATCCTCGGCCAGAAAGAGCTGTGTATTCACGAGATTGAGATATGCAAACATCTGCGTTCGCGTCAGCGTGGGATCGCCGTCGTCGCCGCGCAGAAATAGCTCTGCGACGGCCGGGTCTCCAACAGCGAACATATTTACATCTATG
>JAFECN010000305.1 GCA_018242145.1 Pseudomonadota bacterium | reverse complement strand
GTTGTAGAAGATGTCCGCGAAGCTCGGCGCGAAGATCACCTTGATGCCGAAATCCAGCAGCGACCACGCCGCATGCTCGCGGCTGGAGCCGCAGCCGAAATTGGCGCCCGCCACCAGAATCTTCGCGTGTCTGTAGGACGGCTTGTTCAGCACGAAATCGGGGTTCTCGCTGCCGTCCGCATTGGTGCGAAGCTCGTGGAACAGCGCCTTGCCGAGGCCGGTGCGGGCGATCGTCTTCAGGAATTGCTTGGGAATGATCATGTCGGTGTCGACATTGATCATGGGCAGGGGTGCCGCTACGGCAGTGAGCGTGGTGAATTTTTCCATGGCCCGGAAACCCTAGCGGCCATGCGTCACCCCCTCAAGCGGGTGCGGCTCCGTGTCGTGGAATTTGTTGAGGTCCACGATCATCCGCCCCTGCGGCGAGACGGACAGCACGTCCACGAACCGGCGACCCCAGAGAATATCGTGTGGTTCATAGACATGCCGGGCATAGATGGTGTCGGCGAGGATCTCGTCCCGCCCGCTGAGCAGAACGACGATCTCCATGTCGCAGTCTTCCAGCATCTGCGGCGTCACCCCGTAGAGCGGGCTCGCCTCGTCGATCCGGTGCATGATGGTCCAGGACAGGGCGAACAGCGAGGTGCGGCTGCGCAGGAGCTGAAGCTCGTCGAACCGGCGCATGGTGATCCCTTCGCGGCTCGTGGCCTGCCGGGCCAGCGTCACGTTCACGCTCGCGTCCAGAACCTGGTTGCCGCGCTGGTTGGAGGTGCGGAACATCAGCGTCGGCACGCCGTCGTAAGACAGGATCACCGCGGGATTCGAAAACACGAAGCGCGCGGTCGGACGCGACATGCGCGCGAACAGAAGCGCCGTGACGACACCGATATAGAGAATGCCGACGAAGGCCTCCGCCATCACGATTACGTCCACATAATGCGACTTCGGCACCATGTCGGTGTAGGCGATGGAGCCCATCGTCTGGACGCTGAAGATGAAGCGCGCCCAGAAGTCCCCCGGCGCCGCGTTCGACAGGCCCCTCGGATCGGTCATGTAGAGCGCGGCGAAAATCGCATTGATCGCCACGAAGATGAGGAGCAGGCCCAGGATGAAGACGGGCCACGAGGCCATCAGCGACTGGTGATAGAAATCCGTGAAGCGCGTGCCGTCCTGCCCGCGAACGACGGCCAGCCGCCCGCGCGGCATGGGCGGCTGCGCGCGGGAGTATCTGGCGGCCTGCGGCCTATCGCCCGGATCGTTGATCTTCATGCGCGCAAAAGCACCCCGAATTCGAAGCGCGATTCTAGCACGTCACGTTATTCGCGCGTGAGCCCCTGTGCCCCCAGCGCGTTCAGATAGGCGGCCCATTTCTTGTTGTGGTCGCGGCCGAGCTCGTGCAGCCAGTCCCATGAGTAGAGCCCGGTGTCGTGGCCATCGTCGAAGAGGATGCGCACGGCGTAGTTGCCCACCGGCTCCAGCCCCGTGATCTTCACGTTTTTCTTGCCGCCCACCGTCACCTTCTGGCTGGCGGCGTGGCCCTGCACTTCGGCGCTGGGACTTTCGATGCGCAGATATTCGGCGGGAAGCTGGAAGCGGTCGCCGTTCTCGAAAGCAACGGTCAGCACCGTCTTCGCCGGATCGAGGCGGATTTCGCTGGGCCAGATATCGGTCGTCATGCGCGCTCGGCCTCCGAAAGCTCGCGCGCCTCGCCTTCCAGCATGATCGGCACCCCGCCGCGGATGGGATAGGCGAGCCCCGCCGCCTTGCTGACCAGTTCGTTCCGCTCGCGATCGTATGTCAGCGGCATGCGCGTGACCGGGCACACCAGCAATTGCAGCAATTTGCGATCCGGTTCCATCAGTTAATCGTGTTTCCGCCGGACGGGGTGGGCGGCCCCGCCATTTCGAGCAGCGCCACCAGCGTCGCCACCCGCGAATGCCAGTCGGTCGCTTCCAAAAGCGCCTGCTTCTCCGCCGGCTCGAACGGGCACAGCATGGCGAGCGCATTCACCAGCGTTTCCGGCGGCGCCGTCATCACCGAGCGCCAATCCGCCTTCAGGTCGCGCTTGGAGAGATAATCCTTCAGCGCATCCACCACGCGCTCGCGCGGGAATTCGCTTTCGTCATTGGCGACGAGATCGCCCGCGAACGGCGCGTAGTCCGGCGTGACGGCGCGGAACGGCGTCTGCGTGGCAAGCTCGGCCTTCACGCGGAACCGGCAGACGCCAGTGAGCGTGATGAGATAGCGGCCGTCGTCCGTCTCGCGATAGGAGGTGACGCGGCCCGCGCAGCCGACGGAGGAAAGTTTCGGCGTCAGCGCTTTCTCCTCCGCTTCGGCGGGCTGGATCATGCCGATCATGCGCCCGCCCGACATGGCCGAATCCACCAGCGCCAGATAGCGCGGCTCGAACACGTTGAGCGGCAACTGCCCGCGCGGCAGCAGCAGCACGCCGGAGAGCGGGAAGATCGGCAGCGGATTGGGCAGTTCTTCGATGCTGTTATACGCACGCATCTTCAGCCTCTTTTCTCAGGAGAACAGGATCGACGACAGCTTGCGCCGCGCATCGATGGTGCGCGCGTCGGTTGGCCCCATGGCCTCGAACAGGGTGACGAGATGCTTGCGCGCGCCTTCGTCATTCCATTTGCGGTCGCGCCGCACCAGCTCCAGAAGCTGCGCGAGGGCGCCGTCGCGGTCGCCCGCGGCATCCAGCGCCAGCGCATAATCGTAGCGCGCCTGATGATCGGCGGGATCGGCATCCACCTTCGCCTTCTGCGCCGACGTATCGGCCGCCGGCGCGGCGCTCGCCTGCTCTTTCAGTTTCAACTCGGCATCGACGGCGCGGATCACTTCGTCGTTCGCGCCGTCCGCGCGCACCATCTGCAACGTCGCCCGCGCGCGTTCCACGTCACCGCTCTTCAGATAACACCGCGCCAGACCCGCAACCGCTTTGGGATTACCCGGATCGTCCTGCAACACATGGCCATAAGCCTGTGCAGCGTTGGCGATGTCGCCGGCGACGAACGCTTCATCGGCGGCGGCCAGAACTTCTTCGGCGTGATCGTGGCCCGCGGCGCCCAATGTCAGGTTCTTCACGAAATCGCGGATCTGCGTTTCGGGGATCGCGCCCATGAAGCCGTCCACCGGCTGGCCGTTCTTGAAGGCATAGACCGTCGGGATCGACTGGATGCGAAGCTGGCGCGCGATCTCCTGGTTCTCGTCGATGTTCACCTTGACGAGCTTCACCGCGCCCTTGGCTTCGTTCACCACCCGCTCGATGATCGGGCCCAGCGTCTTGCAGGGGCCGCACCACGGCGCCCAGAAATCCACGATCACCGGAACCTCGCGCGACGCTTCGATCACGTCGGCGGCGAAGGTTTCCAGTCCGCTGTCTTTGATATAGGCGCTCGGCGCGCTGGTGCTTTCTGTCTTGGGCGAGGCCGTAACCGGGCGTCCGCCGGGACCAATCAATGCCATGAGTGAAATTCCTTTTGCGGCCCTAAAGATGGGGCTTGCCCGCGCGAAAGAAAAGCGCCGAATTTTTCAATATTGCCGGGAACTTAACCCCACTCAGAACGCGGAAAGCCGCCGTTCCAGCGCGGCCTTCACATCCGGCCATTCCGCCGCCAGCACCGAGAAATACACGGAGTCCCGGAAGTATCCCTGCGGCATCCACATATGACCGCGCAACGTACCCTCTTCCTTCGCGCCCAACTTCTTCAGCGCCGCCTGCGAGCGCTTGTTCTTCGCGTCGGTCTTGAACTCCACGCGGTTGTAATGGGCGGCGAAGGCATTTGCGAGCAGCAGATATTTGCATTCCGGATTGACCGGCCCGCCCTGCGCATCCGGCACATACCAGGTGAAGCCGATCTCCACCCGCGCATCCATCGGCTGGATGGCGAGATAAGAGGTCGAACCGACGATGGCGTCGTCCGCGTGGCGGCGAACCACGAAGGTGATGAGACGGCCCGCTTCGTTCTCCTTCACCATCCATGGCAGGCGGCCTGCAAACTTCTTGTCCGGGTCCACCGGGATATAGCGCCAGATATCCGGATCGCTCGCCGCTGCTTTCAGCAGGCCGTCGTGATGCCGCGCTTCCAACGGCTCCAGCGTGACGAACTTGCCCTTGAGCGTGCGCGGCCCCAGTGACGTCACAGGTGTCATGCTTGGCGCTCCGGAATTTTCGCGATTAGCGGTTCATGCCCGCAGGCGCGCAGGAATTTGGGAAGGTCGTTCGCCGCGATCGCCGTGGTGCGATCGTTGCGCAGCGGATGGAAATTCAGGATGTCGAACGCGAACATGCCTTCAT
>JAFECN010000304.1 GCA_018242145.1 Pseudomonadota bacterium | reverse complement strand
GGATGCGCCGCCCGAGCGCGATGAGACGCTCGAACTGTTTTCCGCGCCAAATGAGCTGATGGAGTGCGTGGAGATTGCCCGGCGGGCGCAGCGGCTGGCGGATTCCGGGATCGCGTTTGACCGCATGGCGGTGCTGCTGCGGCAGCCGGAAGCGTATCAACCGCTGATGGAGGAAGCGCTGCGGCGGGCGGGAATTCCGGCGTATTTCGAAGAAGGCGTGGCGCGTCCGCACGATGCGGGGCGGGCCTTTCTGGCGTTGCTGCGGTGCGCGGGCGAAGGCTGTTCCGCGGCGCGGTTTGCGGAGTATTTGTCACTGGCGCAGGTGCCGAAGCTCGATGACGCGGGGCGTCCTGTACGGCAGCGGCTGGATCGCGTCGCGCTTACCGATGAAGTGGCGGGGAGCCTCTTGCGGGAGGAAGCGGAGGCGGAAGAATCGGCGCCGGGACCGAGTTTGCAGGCTCCATCGCGCTGGGAGCAGTTGCTGGTGGATGCGGCAGTGATTGGCGGCGTAGACCGTTGGGAGCGGCGGCTGCGCGGCCTCGAGCACGAGTTGGAAGCGCGCGTGAAGGCGGCGCCTGATGATACGACGCGCGCGAGGATCGAGCGGGAGATGCGGCAGTTGCGCGTGCTCGCCGGATACTCGACGCCGCTGATCAAGCTGCTCGCGGCGCTGCCGGGCGAAGCGCGTTGGGGCGCGTGGCTGGGCGCGTTGCGGGAACTGGCGGAGACGGCGCTGCGCGACCCGGAGAGCGTGGTGGCGGTGTTGGAAGAGCTGGAGCCGATGGCGGATGTGGGTCCGGCGGGTTTGGAGGAAGTGTACTCCGTATTGGAAGACCGCTTGCGTACATTGCGTCGCGAGCCGGCGCGGCGGCGGTACGGGCAGCTGTTTGTGGGGGCGATTGAGAGCGGGCGGGGCCGCGCGTTCGACGTGGTGTTTGTGCCGGGGCTGGCGGAAGGCGTGTTCCCAAAGCGGTCATCCGAGGATCCGCTGTTGCTCGATACGTATCGGGCGAAGCTCAAGGCGGGGTTGACGGTGCAGGATGATCGTGTGGCGCGCGA
Source organism: Pseudomonadota bacterium (assembly GCA_018242145.1). Classification (GTDB taxonomy): domain Bacteria; phylum Pseudomonadota; class Alphaproteobacteria; order Micropepsales; family Micropepsaceae; genus Rhizomicrobium. The sequence continues at coordinate 4,647 of JAFECN010000304.1, read as the reverse complement.
GCGGCTGCTGCTACGGACGGCGGCGGCTGCTGGGGATCGGCTGGTGGTGTCTTTTCCGCGGGTGGATAGTGGGCAGAACCGGCCGCGGGTGCCCTCATTCTACGCTTTGGAAATTTTGCGTGCGGCGGAAGGCGGACTGCCGGACCTGAAGCAGTTTCAAAAGCGGGCAAGCGATGCGTGTCCACTGCGGCTCGGATGGCCCGCGCCGCGCGATGCCCGGGTGGCGGTGGATGATCAGGAATACGATCTGGCGGTGCTCGACGCAGCGTTCCGGACGAGTAAGCGCGGCGCGGTGGGCGTGGCGCATTACCTGGTGAAGAGCAACGAGCATCTGGGCCGCACGATGCGCGGGCGGTGGAAGCGTTGGGAGAGTCCGAAATGGGCGGCGGAAGACGGCTTGGTGTCCACGGCGGCGGAGGTTCGCAAGCTGCTCGCGGGGCACCGGCTACATGCGCGGCCGTATTCAGCGACAACGCTCGAGCGCTATGCGGCGTGCCCTTACCGCTTCTATTTGCACGGCGTGTACGGGCTGGCTCCGCGCAAGGAAGCAGTGGCGTTGGAGCAGATGGATCCGCTGACGCGGGGCGCGATCTTTCATGATCTGCTGCACCGGATTGTAGTGGCGCTGCGCGGGGAAGAGCGGCTGCCGTTGGGTCGCGCACGGTATGAAGACGCGCTGAAGGTGGCGGATCGCGTGGTGGATGAGGCGCGCGGCGGGTGGGAAGAGCAACTGGCGCCGGCGATATCGCGCGTGTGGCAGAGCGAATGGGATGACTTGAAGTTCGACCTGCGCGGTTGGGTGCGCTACGCGTGCCTGGTGGGCTGCGATTGGGAACCGGTGGAATCTGAGTACGGGTTTGGGGATCCGCCGCTCACGCTGTTCAATGGCAGGCTGAAGCTGCGCGGACGTGTGGATTTGATTGAACGCGGGGCGGATGGCGCGCACCGGATTATCGATTTGAAGACGGGCAAGAAGCCGCAGAATCCGCCAACGTTTGTGGGGGGTGGAGCATCGCTGCAGCCGGTGCTTTATAGCATCGCGGTGGAAGCGGATCGCCAAGTGAAGGTGGAGGCGGGGCGGCTGTTTTATTGCACGCATCGCGGCGGGTACGAGCATGCGGAGGTGGAGATCAACGGGGCGGCGCGGGCGATCGCAGAAGATGTGATCACCGTGATTGATGAGGCGATCGAAGATGGATTCCTGCCTGCGGCCCCGGCGCACGAGGCGTGCGAACGGTGCGATTACCGGCTGCTTTGCGGACCGTATGAGGAACAGCGGGTGCGCGTGAAATCGCGCGAACCGTTGAAGCCCTTGCGGTGGCTGAGGGAACAGCCATGAGTATTCTGGCGTTTCCGCGGAGGATTGACGATGCGGGGGCGAGAGAGAAGATCCGCCACGCGCTCGATGAATCGCTCATCGTGGAAGCATCGGCGGGAACGGGCAAGACCACAGAGCTGATCCAGCGGATTGTGAATGTGCTCGCGAGCGGGCGCGCCAAGATCCAGGGCATTGTGGCGGTAACGTTCACGAACAAAGCGGCCGGCGAAATGAAGCTGCGGCTGCGGCAGGAATTGGACAAGGCACGGCAGCGTGCGCCGGGAGAAGAAGCGCACAACCTGGAAGACGCGCTGGAGCGGTTGGAAGAAGCCACCATCGGCACCATACACGCGTTTTGCGGCCAGATTTTGCGGGAGCGGCCGGTGGAGGCCTGCGTGGATCCGGCGTTCCAGGAGGTTACGGAGGGAGAATCGTGGCGCGTGTATCAACGCGTATTTCGCGCGTGGATCCAGCGCAAGTTGGATGAGGAGTCGCCCGCGCTGCGGCGCGCGCTGAGCCGGCTGGCGTGGCGCGATGACCGTTCTGACGACGGCACGCTGCTCGAAAGTCTCCAATGGGCGGGGCATCAGTTGATCCAGTGGCGTGACTTTGCGGCGAAGTGGGAGCGCGTGGCGTTTGATCGTGAAACGGAAATCTCGCGATTAACGGACCGGCTGACGGATGCCGCGGCGCGGATGAACCGGTCAGTTGCGCCGATTCACGATTTTGCGGATTGGGTGAAGCGGGCGGAGAGCGTGCGCGGGCGCGATTTTGACACGTTGGAAGCCCTGTTGAATCGCACGCTGCGCGAACTCAAGAAGATGAAGCGGAAGGGCGCGGAGGAGATCATCAACGCGCTCGAAGAGTTTGTGCGGCATGCGGACGCGGATCTGGCAGTGGAGCTGCGCGAAGAGCTGTGGGATCTGGTGGAGCGTTATGAGCACGCCAAGCGGCAGGCAGGGCTGCTCGATTTTCACGATCTGCTGATGATCACGCGCGGGCTGGTGCGGGATAACGCGGAGGTTCGCGCTTATTTACAGGGGCGGTTTTCACACCTGTTTGTGGATGAGTTTCAGGACACGGATCCGCTGCAGGCGGAGATCTTGCTATTGCTGGCGGCGGAGGATCCGGGGGCGACGGACTACCTGACGGCCAAGCCAAAGGCCGGGAAGCTGTTCGTGGTGGGGGATCCGAAGCAATCGATTTATAAGTTCCGGCGCGCGGATGTGCTGCTCTATCAGAAGCTGAAGGACGAGTTGTCCAAAAGGGGCGTGGAGACGGTGTATCTGACGCGGAGTTTCCGCTCTGTGCGGCCGATTCAGCATCTGGTGAACGCGGCGTTTGAACCGATGATGGATGGCGACCCGGAGAGCGGGCAGGCGATGTACGCGCCGCTCAAGGAGTTTGCGGCGGGGCCGAAGGACCAGCCATCGGTGATCGCGCTGCCTGCGCCGCGGCCTTATGGAATGCGGCGGCTGAGCAATGTTTCTATCGACGCGTGCCTGCCGGAAACGGTGGCGGCGTTTATCGAATGGCTGCTCAATGAGAGCGGCTGGACCGTGCGCGATCCGGAGAATCCAGCCGAGCGCGTGCCGGTGAAGGCGGGCCATATCTGCCTGCTGTTCCGGCGCTTCACGCAATATGGCAAAGATGTTTCGCGCGAATATACGCGGCAGTTTGAGTCGCGCGGGATCCCGCATTTGCTGGTAGGGTCGAAATCTTTCCACACGCGGGAAGAAGTGGAAACCATGCGGATGGCGCTCACGGCCATCGAGTGGCCGGACGATGAACTGGCCGTGTACGCGACGTTGAAGGGGGGATTGTTTGGGATCGCCGATGGGGTGTTGCTGCGGTTCCGGCATGAAGTGGGGCGGCTCTATCCGTTTGCGAAGCGGGACGATGTGGTGGATGAGGCGCTGCGTCCGGTAGCGGAAGTGCTGGATTTGTTGGCCGATTTGCACAACCGGCGCAACCGGCGTCCGGCGGCGGATACCATCAACCTGCTGCTTGAAGCGGCGCGGGCGCATGCCGGGTTTGCGCTGCGTCCGGCCGGGGAGCAGGTGCTCGCGAATGTGTATCGAATCAGCGATCTGGCGCGCGCGTATGAGGCGGAGGGCGGCATCTCATTCCGCGGGTTTGTGGATCAACTGGACGAAGAAGCGGATCGCGCGGAGCAGGCGGACGCGGCGGTGTTGGAAGAAGGCGCCGAGGGCGTGCGCTTGATGACGGTGCATAAGGCGAAGGGGCTGGAGTTTCCGGTGGTGATCCTGGCCGATATGACGGCTGGATTGTCGCGCCGGGATCCGGAGCGATACGTGGATACGGAGCGCGGGCTGTGCGCGATGCAGTTGATGTTCTGCACTCCGTGGCAGTTGCTGGACCGTCAACAGGTGGAGCGGCGGCGCGAAGAGGCGGAAGGGATTCGCGTGGCGTATGTCGCGGCCACGCGTGCGCGGGATCTGCTTGTCGTGCCCACGTGCGGCGATGAAGAGCGTGAGGGCTGGCTATCGCCATTGAACAAGGCGCTGTATCCGGCTTGGGATTCGCGGCGGCGCGCGGGAGAGGCGGCGGGATGTCCGCCGTTTGGGCAGGCGTCGGTGTTACACCGCCCGCCGGAATACGCGGGACAGCCGGAACGTTCGGTGATCCCCGGGCTGCACCGGCCGCAGCGCGGGGAGCATACGGTGGTCTGGTGGGATCCGGCAGTGTTGCCCCGCGAGGGGAACGTGGAGCGCGAATCGCGGCAGCCGGAGTTTTTGCAGGATGACGGCGGCGCGAGCCTCACGGAGTACCAGGCATGGCAAGGGCGGCGTGCGGCGGTGGTGGATCGCGGGGCCGCGCCGGAGTTCCAGGTGTACCGCGCAACGGAGGCTCCACTGGCGCCGGAAGACGCGGTGACGGTGAGGATCGAACTGGCGGAACGGGTGATCGGGCGGCCCGGTGGACGGCGGTTCGGAACGCTGGTGCACGCTACATTGCGCGATGCGCCGCTGGAGGCGAATCCCGACCGGATTCGCGAGTTGGCGGCGTTGCATTCACGGCTGGTGGGCGCGACCGCAGCGGAGACTACGGCAGCGGTGGATACGGTGCTCCACACGCTGCGGCATCCGCTGATTGCGCGGGCGCGCGCGGCGTCGCGCATTGAGCGCGAGTTGCCGGTGATGCTGAACGTCGGCGGGCAGATTGTGGAGGGCGTGATCGACCTGGCGTTTCTCGAAGAATCGGGCTGGCAGGTGGTGGACTTCAAGACGGACGAGGACTTGACCGGGCGTCGCGTGAAGTACGAGCGGCAGGTGCAGTGGTATGCCGCGGCGCTTACGCGGTTGACG
>JAFECN010000303.1 GCA_018242145.1 Pseudomonadota bacterium | reverse complement strand
CGCCCTTGGTGTTCTCGAAACCGCAGACGATGAGGCGATCCTTCGCGCGGGTAAGCGCGACATAAAGAAGACGGCGGCGTTCGCGCATCGCCGCCGCGTCGGCTTCCGCCTTCGCGGCGCACACGGCGGCGGGCGCATCGTCGTTCGACAGCGGGAAGACGATGTGGCCGTTCTCGCGGAAGAGGAATTCGCCGTGGCGGCCCGCGCCCTGCGCCAGCGTGGTGGTGTCGGGCAGGATCACGATATCGGCTTCGAGGCCCTTGGAGCCATGCACCGTCATCACGCGGACTTCGTCTCGGCCGCGATCCATGTCGCGCTTGATCTCCGCCTCGCCACGTTCCAGCCAGTGCAGGAAGCCTTCCAGCGAGGGCGTGTTGTTCTGCTCATAGGTCAGCGTGAGCGAAACGAATTCGTCCAGCGCGTCGGCGGCTTCGGGGCCGAGGCGGGCGAGCAGCTTCAGCCGCGCGTCCTTCTCGATCAGCGCATGGGAGAAGAATTCGTAAGGCGGGGTGAAATCCGCCAGCGAGAGCATTTCGCGCAACAGATCGTGCGCGCGCGTGAAGGCGGCGCGTTCGCCGTGCCGCGCGCGGAGCACGCTCCACAGCCGTTTGCCGTCGCGGCCATAGGCGAGTTCGCGCAATTCGTCTTCGCTGAGGTCGATCAGCGGGGAGCGGAGCAGGGCGGCGAGATTGAGATCGTCTTCCGGCAGCAGCACGAAGCGGCCGAGCGCGATCATGTCCATCACCGCGATCTGGTCGGTGAGTTTCATGCGGTCGGCGCCCGCGACGGGAATCTTCTTCTCTTTCAGGCGGCGGATGATTTCGCTGGCGAAGGGCTCGCGGCGCGGCATCAGGATCATGATGTCGCCGGGGCGGATGGGCTTGTCGCGGCCGGGCAGGCGGCGTTTGGCGGCGATCCATTGTGCGATCGTGGAGGCCACGCGGTCGGCGAGCTGCGCGACGGGGCTGTTGCTGGATTCCACGTCGATGGGCTTGAGCCGGTAGTAATCGAGTTCGGGGCCTTTCACCGGCTTCAGCGTGGGCCACAACTCCACGCGGCCTTTCGCATCGGCGCGATGCGCGCGGTGTTTGATTTCGTCGTGCGACAAGCCCTCGCGCGCGGCGTCTTCCTTGAACACTTCGTCCACGAAGCCTAGCACTTCGGGCACCGAGCGGCGCGAGGTTTCCAGCCGCACATCGGCGAAGTTCCGCGCGCGCGCGGCGAAATGGGCGCGGTTGCGCTCGAACTCCTCCGGCTCGGCGCCCTGGAAGGAGAAGATGGACTGCTTCTCGTCGCCCACCGCGAAGATGGTGCGCGTGAAATCCCGCTCGCGGCCTTCGCCGGAGAACATCTCTTCGGTGATGCGGCGCACGATGGCCCATTGCTCGGGGCTGGTGTCCTGCGCCTCGTCGATGAGGATATGATCGAGGCCGCCGTCCAGCTTGTAGAGCACCCAGGCTGCATCGGGGCGGCTGCCCAGAAGCTCCAGCGTTTTGGCGATGAGATCGTCGTAATCGAGCATGGCGCGAAGCTGCTTCTCCGCGGCATAGACATGGCGCATCGCATCCACGACGGTGAGCGCCGCATGGGCAAGCTGCGCCGCACGGGCCGCCTTGCAGCGCTCGGCGGCGGCGTGGATGTCCGTGGCGAGTTGGATGAGCCGCTGCAACAAATCGGGCCGCGCAACGGCCAGCGCGTTCACGGCGTATTTTTTGTAAAGCTCTCCCTTTGTGAGCAAGCCGTCACGCAGGGTTTCAAAGCGCGCAACGGCGCCTTCTGCTCCCAGGTAATTTTCGAGCGCGGCAGCCTTGTCGCGATCAAAATTGCCGCCGCCGGAGAGCCACGCGATGAGTTCGCGGATATGGGCTTCTTCTTTTTCCAGCGCGCCGCAGAAATCGCCGGCGATGCTTTCCACGGTTTCGCCCGCGTTCGCGCCATGCATCTGTTCGGCGGCGCGGCGCAGGGCGTCGTTGTCGGCGAGGCCGTCGAGGAAGGCTTCGAGCTTGCGGCGGTCGCCGCTGCTGACAGACTCCAGAATCTGGTGAAGCCGCGTCTCGCTCGTCTGCGTGACGAGCGTGGCAACGGCGGGCGCCAGCGTGGCGTCGCCGTTGCCCGCGCGGTCCAGAACTTTCGCGCGCGCCTCGGCCAGCAATTCGCGCGCGGTTTCGTCGTCCAGCACGCGGAAGGAGGGCGGCACGCCCGCTTCCACCGGAAACCGCGAGAGCAGGCGCTCGCAGAAGGCGTGGATGGTCTGGATCTTCAACCCGCCGGGCGTTTCCAGCGCGCGGGCGAAGAGGCGGCGGGCTTTCTGCAAACCCGTCTTGTCGGGCTTGCCGCCGCCGATGTCGTCGATGGCGGCGGTGAGCGCGGCGTCGTCCAGCATCGACCAGCGGCCGAGCTGCTCGAACAGGCGGCCCTGCATCTCCGCCGCGGCGGCCTTCGTATAGGTGAGGCAGAGGATCTTCGCGGGGACCGCGTCGTCCAGCAGCAGGCGCGCCACGCGGTTGGCCAGCGTGTGCGTCTTGCCCGCGCCCGCATTGGCCGACACCCAGGCCGAGCGTTTCGGATCAGCGGCGACTTTCCAATCGGTGGTGGTGGGCGTGTCGCTCATGGCTCGCCCTCCCATCCGCTGAGCGACCATTCGCGCACGCGCGCCAGATGATCGTATTCGCCCGGCTGGTCGGCGCGGAACGGCTTGATGCGCGACAGATAGGGATGCGTCTCGTCCGCGAACAGGGCGATGAGATCGGTGAGGTCTTTTTCCGCGCCAGATATGAGCGTCTTCACATCCTTGAGCGGCCGCACCTCGCCCGGCGTGGCATCGCCGGAGAAGCGGATATAGAGGAGATCGCTGGTTTCGCGCGTGCCGATTTTTTCGAAGCCGCCGCTCCCAAGGATGGAGGCTTCCAGCGGAAGTTGCGGCGAGAGCGTCTTCACCTGTTTCTGCGTCTTCAGATTGCCGGTCTTGTAATCGAGAATGGCGGCGCTGCCGTTGCGCAATATGTCGATGCGGTCGGCGCGGCAGCGCAAGGTGAAGCCGCCGGGGAATGCGCGCGTGCCCGCGATCTCCAGATAGATGTCCTTGATGGCGGGGCGGCGCTTGCGTTCTTCGCCGGTGAACCAGTGCGCGGCGCGGATGAAGCGCGGCTGCCACACCGCCAGCACGGATGCCGGAACGCCCGCCTCGGCGAACACGCCGCGCGAAATTTCGATCAGCGTCTGCGCCGCATCGGCGGGGAGGTGATCGGGATATTTCTGCAGGAAGAGTTCCAGCGCCTTGTGGACGGCGGTGCCGCGCTCCAAGGGGCCGATCTCCGCGTCCAGCGGATCGAGGGGGCGCAATCCCAGAACATGCTTCGCATAGATCGCATAGGGATCGCGCAGCCAGGTTTCGATCTCGGTGACGGTGAGATCTTTGGGACGCTGCGCCAACGGCGGCGCGGGCTGCGGGCGCTTCATGCGCTCCGCCGGTTTCGCCGGTTCGTTCAGCGCGCGCGCGCAATATTCATAAGGAAGATCGGGCGCCAGATGCTTCTGGATGCCGAGGCCGGTGGTGAGTTGCCACAGCCGTTGCAGCCAGCGCGAGGCGATGGTGGGCGCGCCATCCTTCAGCGCGCGGGTGAGGATGACGCGCGGGCCGCTCGCCAGCGATGCGAAGTCATGCGCGGCAAGGCCGATGGCGCGTTCGGGCTGTTCAAGGCCGAGCTTCTCGCGCATCGGCCGCGACAGCCACGGATCGACATTCGCCGCACCCGGCCATGTGCCTTCGTTCAACCCGCCGAGCACGACGGTATCGAAATGCTGCAAACGCGCTTCGAGCGGGCCAAGAATGGCCAGGCGCGGATGGCGCCCGAATGTCGGGCGCACCGGGCGCTGCTCGGCCAGCGCACGAAAGAGGACGGGATAGGAACTGGCTTCCACGGGCGCGATGTCCTGCGCGGCGGCGAGGAGCGATTGCAGCAATTCGTTCGCGGCGTTGCCGTCGGCGCCGCGCCAGAGGATGGACTTGCCGCCTTCTTCGTTTGTCGTCGCGAGCTTTTCGGCGGCGGCGATGTGGCAGAGGGCAAGGTCCGCGATGGCGGCGGTACCGTCGCCGATGCAATCCTCGATGGGTTGCAGGATGTTTGCGAGCTGCGCGAACCACGCGCCGATGGTGGCGATGCTGTCCGCCGATTGGCTTTCGCGCGCGCGCGCGTTCTTTTCGCTGGCGGCGATGGCCTTCGCGATGCCTTTGATGCCGGGATCGGGGCGCGGGCCGCGCAGCACAAGGCGATCCAGCATTCGCACCTTGCGGCGGAATTCGGCGGTCGCTTCGCCGCCGGATGCGAGCGGATGTTTCAGCAACGCGAGCAGCGGCACCGGCGCGAAATGTTCGTCCGCCGCTTCGGCCAGCAAAGTGAGGAAGGTGCCGGCGGGCGTGTGGGCGAGCGGGCGTCCGGCGGAATCGTCGATCTCGATGTCCCAGCGGCGCAATTCGGCGGCGACGCGGCGGGCGAGGTTGCGGTCGGGCGTCACCAGCGCGGCGGTCTTGTTCTTCTCTTCCAGCACGCCGCGCAGGATGAGCGCGATGGCGGTGGCTTCCTCGCCGGGATGCGCGGCTTCCACGATGGAGAGGCCGTCGAGGCCTTTGGCGATTTCGCCCGCACCGTTCTCCGCGATGGCGCGCCAGGCATCGGTGGTGGGCGCGGGACGCAGCACTTCGCGCAACACGGTCTCGCGCGCGGGATTGGACTCCGCTTCCATTGGCTCCCAGTCGCGCACGTCTTTTCGCTCCACGCCGATGCGGCCGAGCAATTGCTTCATGCCGTATTGCGGATGGCCGGGATCGAGTTCGTTCCAGCTTTCAAGATCGAGTTCGCGGTCGAGGCCGGGCAGCACCACCGCGCCGTTCGGCAGGTTCGCGATCACGCGCAAGAGATTGGCCGTCGCGGGAATGGAGCCGGTGGAGCCCGCCGCGATCACCGGGCCTTGCGGCAGATGTTTCTCCAGATGCGCGGCGAGGGCGGCGAGCGCGGCGTTGCGGCGGACCATCGGGTCCATCGCACCTTCGTCTTCGAGGATCGCGGGCCAGTGCCGGCGCACGATGGCGAGGAAATCCCACACCTTGCGCCAATGCTCCGCGAAATGCGCGGGCACGAGGGTTTCGAGTTTGGAAAGGTCGATGCCTTCGGTTTCGGCATCGTCGAAGAATTTGGCGAGGCCGCCCGCCAGCGACGCGGCCTGCGCGAAGGTGAGACCGGCGCGAAAGCGGCGGACGAGTTGCGCCAGCAGCAGGCGACGGCGGATCGGCGCGATCGCGGGGGCGCGCGAAAGATCGTCGGTGTCGGGCGTGAAGAGGAATTCGTCTTCGTCCACATCGCCCAGCGCGTGCATCCGCGGCAGGAGCGCCGCGCCGCCCAGAATGCGGGCGAAGACTTCGGGAAAGTCGCGCACCGCGCGGCGCGTCGGCAGCCAGATGGTCGCCGCGGACAGCGCCATCGGATCTTTCTGCGCGGGATCGAGCTTCGCGATCAACCCGCGCGCGAGGGTTTCGGCAAACGGTGCGCTGGAAGGAATCGTGAAGACGTTGGGCATGGGCTTAGTTTATGCGATTTCCGTAAGCGGGAGGGAGTTCCGTGCCCGTCTCTCCCGTATACTCACATGTCATGGCCCGCCGGAGTGCGGGCCACCCAGTTGGAAGCGGCAAACAGTTGGTGGTTAGAACGCCGGCGCTCTTCCGGCGAAATCTGTTCAGACCTCACCTGGGTGGCCCGCACT
>JAFECN010000302.1 GCA_018242145.1 Pseudomonadota bacterium | reverse complement strand
GTTTCTTGCCGCGCCCGCGTGACCGGGGATAGGGGCGGCCCTATAACGCCCCCATGACCGTGCAGGACGAATCTCTCTTCGGCGATGCGGCGACCGGCGATACCTATGGCCGGCTCTCGACCGGAATCCTGCCCAGCCATGTGCTCAAGCGTCTGATCCGCGCCCACAAGGAAATCCGCGCCACCGAGGATTTCGAGGACGGCCAGATCCAGCCCGCCAGCATCGACCTTCGGCTCGGCGCCGTCGCCTATCGCGTGCGCGCGAGTTTCCTGCCGGGCCCCAATGCCACCGTCATGGACAAGATGTCGTCAGTCTTCATGCACGAGATCGACCTGACGAACGGCGCGGTGCTGGAAACCAACTGCGTCTATATCGTGCCGCTGCTCGAATATGCCGATTTCTCCGCGCGCATCTCCGGCACCGCGAATCCCAAAAGCTCCACCGGCCGCATCGACGTTTTCGTGCGCCTCATCACCGACCGCGCGCAGGCTTTCGACCGCGCGGAGCCGGGCTATCACGGCCCGCTCTATGCGGAGATTTCGCCGCGCACCTTCCCGGTGCTGGTGCGCAAGGGCTCCAGGCTCAACCAGCTCCGCATCCGCCACGGCTCGCCGCAATTCACCGACACGCAGCTTCGCCGCCTGCATGCGGAGCATCCGCTGGTGGATGTCGAGCCGGATATCGACAACGGCCTCGGTTTCTCCATCGACCTCAAAGGCGATGGCGGGCGCATCGGCTGGCGCGCCAAGCGCCACACCGGAATGATCGATGTGGACAAGCGCAGCGCGCTCAATCCGCACGATTACTGGGAATCTATCGAGGCCAACCGTCAGGGCAACCTCATCCTCGATCCGGACGAGTTCTATATTCTGGTCAGCCGCGAGGCGATTGCGATTCCGCCGGACTACGCTGCCGAGATGGTCCCGTTCGATCCGTTGGTGGGCGAGTTCCGGGTGCACTATGCGGGCTTCTTCGATCCGGGATTCGGCTATGAGAAGGGCCAGCCGCCCGCCGCGCGCGGCGTGCTGGAAGTCCGTTCACGGGAAGTTCCGTTTATTCTGGAGCATGGACAGATCATCGGCCGGCTCGTCTTCGAGCGTCTGACCGATCCGCCACCGGAGGCCTATGGGCAGGGTATCGGGTCCCATTATCAGCGCCAGGGACTCAAGCTTTCCAAACACTTCGCGCAAATTTAACCGGCTTCCTCTGTGGATTGCGCGGGTGATTCTACACGCCACTTCCACGCGATATTTTGTGGCAAATAATCAACACTCTGTTGCAAACGACGCAGGGCAGCCCTGCAAAAGCTTGCGTGAAACGAACGTAACGGCATTCTTCCCCCGCCGCGGGTCCAACGGCATAGGGGGCTAGATGCCCGCGGTTAATTGGGTCCGCATTGAAGGGGGCAGCATGGGACGGCTACGGCGCGCAATCCGCCGGCCGTCCCATGGTTTTTCTGGCCTTCGAAATGGGATATCCGGAAAAGCGTTACGCCAATTGTGGTATCGTTAACTTCGATGCCGGTTGTGACGTCCCGGATACAGCTTTGGGCTACGTTTTCGTTGTCCCAAGCCCCATATCTGGTAAAATTTCCAACAGGCTACGGGGTCCCGTGGCAGCGGGAAGTTATGCGTGTTTGGACGGTCATAGCGAGTCTGGTGGCATCCGCCGCCATCGCCGGGGGCATTTCGCTCGCCCAGGCGCAGGATTTCGCGCGCGTTCCGGCAACGGCCGCGCCGCAAGTCCTGGCCGATAGCGGCAACACCCTCCTTTTCGCCGATGCGCCATCGTTTTCGGTGCCGGGCAAGGCTGTCTCACGCTTGCGCGACGTGGAGGTTTCCGCGCCGCTCACCTCGGGCATCTCGCTGAGCGCGGCGTTCGATCTGGATCTGCAGGGCCGGTTTTCCGGTTTTGACGCGAAGGGCAGCCGCGCCTTCGACGGCCTGTTTCTGTCTTATGCCGATGCGCCCTATGCGGGCGTGACCAGCGGCGGCGATTTTCTCGGGGCAACCATCGCGCTGACCGACGATCTGCAATTGGGCATCGGCCGTTCCGCGCTCGATACGCGCCGCGCCGGCTACGACATGCCGGTGTTCTCCTACCTCACCGCGCCGCGGCTGACGCGCGATCTCGTCGATCTGCGGACCGCTACGACTTCGATGGCCAGTCTGGATTGGAACATTGCGTCCTGGGCCGGCGTCGGATTGACCGCCTCGGATACGGCGGAGCGCCACGGCGTGTTCGGTGTCGCCAGCGACAGCGCGCTGGCGTCGGACACCGGCACGAAGGCGCTCGGCATGTCTGCGCATGTTGGCCTGGGCAACGGTTGGGTCACCACGGTGTCCTACAGCGAAGGGATCACGCAGCTCGATTTGCGCCCGGAAAGCCTTGCCGCCTCGGGCGATACGGTGCGCAGCCGCTCTTATGGCATAGCGATCGCCAAGCATGGATTGTTCGCCGACAACGACAGCCTGGGACTCTCCGTGAGCCGCCCGGCACAAGTGTCGTCCGGCGGCGATCTCGGCTTGAGGCTCGGCACCGTCTTTGGCGGCGGCGGCACATTGCTCCCCGGCGCCGAGCATATCTCGCTGGCCGGCCGCACGCCGGAAACCGATTTCGAAATGGGCTATGTGACCACCTTCCTGGATGGCGCCCTGGCGTTGCAGGCCAATGCCGCGTGGCAGCAGAACATCGCGGGCCAGTCCGGCGTAAACTCGCTGGCGGTCCTCAGCCGGGCGAAGATCAACTTTTGATTTCTTCGGAATACACGAAGGTTGGAATTCTCTGGCAATCGCCTCCCCCTTGTGGGGAGGCCGATAAATTCGCAGCGTAGCGAAGAATTTTTCGGGTGGGGGGACGTCGCGTTACAGAACCCCCGCCCGAAAAAGCTTCGCTTTTTCGACCTCCCCACAAGGGGGAGGTGATGATGATTGCGATGGCAGACTTGCTTCGCTAAAAGCGCCGTTTCCAAACATCGAAAGAAATGCCATGGCCGGTCCGGAATTCGTTTATGTAATGAAAGGTCTCTCGAAGACCTATCCCGGCGGCAAGCAGGTGCTCAAGGACATCTGGCTGTCGTTCTATCCCGGCGCGAAGATCGGCATTGTCGGCGTCAACGGCGCGGGCAAGTCCACGCTGATGAAGATCATGGCGGGCCTCGACCCGGAATTCACCGGCGAAGCCTGGGCCGCCAAGGGCGTGCGCATGGGATATCTGCCGCAGGAACCCACGCTCGATCCGTCGAAAAACGTGCGCGACAACGTGATGGAAGGCGTCGCCGCCAAGAAGGCGCTGGTCGACCGCTACAACGAGATCGCCGCCAATTATTCCGATGAAACCGCCGACGAGATGGCGAAACTGCAGGACGAGATCGAAGCGCAGGGCCTGTGGGATCTCGACAGCCAGGTCGATCAGGCGATGGACGCGTTGCGCTGCCCCGAAGGCGATGCCGATGTCTCCACCTTGTCCGGCGGCGAGCGCCGCCGCGTCGCGCTGTGCCGCCTCTTGCTCGATGCGCCCGATATTCTGCTGCTCGACGAGCCGACCAACCATCTCGACGCGGAGTCGGTGGAGTGGCTGGAAAAGACGCTGCGCGAATACAAGGGCTGCATCATCCTCGTTACCCACGACCGCTACTTCCTCGACAACGTCACCGGCTGGATTCTGGAACTGGATCGCGGCCGCGGCATCCCGCACGAGGGCAACTACTCCTCCTTCCTCGAGGTGCAGGACAAGCGCCTGAAGCAGGAAGGCGCGGAGGAAGCGGCGCGCGAGCGCGAAATCGCCCGCGAGCGCGAATGGATTCAGCAATCGCCCAAAGCGCGTCAGGCCAAGTCGAAGGCGCGTATCGCGGCCTATGACGAGCTTGTCGCCAAAAGCAGCGAGCAGCGCAGCGTCACCAACCAGATCATCGTTCCCGTGGCCGAGCGCCTTGGCAGCGTGGTGATCGAGGCGGAAGGGCTCGCCAAGGGATATGGCGACCGCCTGCTTTATGAGAACGTGAACTTCAATCTGCCGCCCGGCGGCATCGTGGGCGTCATCGGCCCCAACGGCGCGGGCAAGACGACGCTGTTCAAGATGCTCACGGGTCAGGAAAAGCCGGATGCGGGAACGCTCAAGATCGGCCCCACCGTGCAGCTCGGTTACGTCGATCAGTCGCGCGATGCGCTCGATCCGAACAAGACGGTGTGGCAGGAAATCTCCGACGGCCTCGATGTGCTGGAACTCGGCAACAAGCGCACGATGAACTCCCGCGCCTATGTCGGCGCCTTCAACTTCAAGGGCGGCGACCAGCAGAAGAAAGTGGGCCAGCTATCGGGCGGCGAGCGCAATCGCGTGCATCTGGCCAAGATGCTCAAATCCGGCGCCAATCTTCTTTTGCTCGACGAGCCGACCAACGATCTGGACGTCGATACGCTGCGCGCGCTGGAAGTGGCGCTGGAGGAATTCGCCGGTTGCGCCATGATCATCAGCCACGATCGCTGGTTCCTCGACCGCATCGCCACCCACATGATGGCGTTCGAAGGCGACAGCCATGTGGAATGGTTCGAAGGCAATTATCAGGATTACGAAGCGGACAAGAAGCGCCGCCTCGGCATCGACGCCGACCAGCCGCACCGCATCAAATACAAGCGCTTCGCGCGCGCCTAGGGCATTGGACGTTCTGGCGTCATCGCCTGCTTCCATGCTTCGACAAGCTCAGCATGAGGATTTGCGCTATTTCTCCTCACCCTGAGCTTGTCGAAGGGGGAGAGCCACGAGTCCGTCTGAACGTATTTTTCTCTAACGTCTTGGCTGGCGGGGCGGCGGCGCCTCGCCCGCTGCGAGATAGCGGTTCATCTTGCTGGCGCGGTTGCGGATTTTCGCGGTCAGCTTGGCCATCGTGGCGCCGGGCTGTTCGAGGAATTCGCGGAATTGCACCCTCTGGCTCCGCGTCAGCCAGACACCGCCGACGCAGAGATCGACGAGGATCGGCTTGTCGGCCGGATTCAAAACGCGAAAGTCGATCTGGTCCGCGTTGACCGAGCGGCTGCCGTCGTCCTCCAGCCGGAACGCCTGCACGATCACGTCCGTCTTCGAGCGCTCGATGGAATTCTCGATGCTGAGCCGGCCCTCGCGCCACAATTCGCGCTCATAGAAGGCCGCCTCCAGTTCCTGAAACGCCTGCACGAAGGCCTCAAGCTGCTCTGGCGGCGTTGTCTTGGCCGCGGGCCCCAGCGTGTACAGCGCCACGCGGCGCATGTCCGTCATCGGCGCCAGCAGCGCTTCGAACCGCGTGTGCTTCTCGGCATGGGGCAGCGATGCGTCGTTCAGGATCGCAAGGCCCGCCGTCACATAAGTCCGAATGAAGCTTTGGGCGGGGTCGGCCGCCGCGGGGCGCGCGGCGCACCAGAGCAACGCGGCGGCAATTGCCGCGCATCGCGCAGACATCCATGCCTTGCGAGAAATCCCCAAACCGCGGCCCCTGCAAACCCCGTGGCCGGATTATGACGGTAAACGAACGGCCGGGTCCACGGGAAAGCGGGCGGAGTCCCGGGCTTTGTGGTCTTAAGGTTAGTTCGTGCCGCTGCGGATTGCCGCCGTGCGCTTTTCCAGATCGGCGGTCAGCGCTTTCACGTCGTTGTTGTGCTGCGCCAGAAACGCGGTGAACTGATCGTGCTCCTGCAGGGCGAGCCACACGCCCGACACGCTGGCGTCGATCACCTG
>JAFECN010000301.1 GCA_018242145.1 Pseudomonadota bacterium | reverse complement strand
TGCTTCCGCGTGCTGAACGGCCCGGAGTCGATGGACGACTACACCTGCGAAGCACCGCCGATCTTCGGAACGCTGATCGCGTTCAAACGCTCGGACAATTCCTGGCACGGTCATCCGCCCTTCGCCGGCGAGCGCCGCGTGGTGCAGATGGCCTATGTGCGCAGCCAGGCCGATGTGGATCGAAAGGCCCGCCGCGGGCGCCTGTCGCTGTTTCTCAAGAAGCTCAACGTCTTTCACGCGGGCGCCTGATGACAGCCGCGACCGCTCCCGTCGATTTCGAGGCTCTGCGCGCGCGTCCGGCGCAGAACGATCCTTATCCTTATGTGATCGTTCCGGAGTTCGTGCGCGAAGACGCGCAGGACGGGATCGAAGCGGATTTCCCCTTGATCGCACATCCGGGCAGTTTTCCGCTCGCCTCGCTCGCATACGGCCCGCGCTTCTCCGCGCTGATGGATGCGCTTCAGGGACCGGAGATGAAGACGCTGGTCGAGGAGAAACTCGGCGTCGATCTCACCGGCCGCCCGACCACCGCCACGGTGCGCGGCATCAGCAAAGCCGCCGACGGCAAGATCCACACCGACAGCAGGACGAAGCTGATCACGGTTCTGCTCTATATGAATCGCGGCTGGGAAAGCAGCCACGGCCGTTTGCGCCTGCTGCGCAATGCAAACGGTCTGCAAGATTATGCGGCGGAAGTGCCGCCGGATCGCGGAACGCTGTTGATCTTCAAGAACGGGCCCACGGCATGGCACGGCTTCGAGCCTTTCGAAGGCCCGCGCCGCGTGATCCAGGTGAACTGGGTGACGGACGCGGGCGTCGTTCGCCGCGAAGGCGCGCGCCACCGCTTCAGCGCCTTTGTGAAACGCCTGTTCGGCCGTCCCGCCGCCGCGAGCGCCTACTGACGCGCCGCCCCTTTCTTCCCGCGCGCAATTCCGGGTCGTGATGATCGCATCCGCCGAGATATCGATTTGCTGGATTGTCACCGACGGAAATCCCGGCGGCCTCAATCAATGTCTCGGGCTGGCCGAGGCGCTCGGCCTTGCGCCGGTCGTCAAGCGCGTGGCGCTGCGCGCGCCGTGGCGGCAGCTCTCGCCCTATCTGCGCTGGGGCCACGCGCATGCGTTCACCAAAGACAGCGATGCGCTGACGCCGCCCTGGCCGGATCTTCTGATCGCGTCGGGCCGCCAGAGCATCGCGGCGGCTTTGCATGTCCGTGAGATGGGCAAACGGGACGGCCACCGCGTCGTGACGGTGTTCGTGCAGAATCCCGGAATTTCGCCGTCGCATTTCGATCTGGTGATCGCGCCGGAGCACGATCGCGTCGTCGGCGAGAATGTCTTGTCCACGCGCGGCGCCCTGCATCGCATCACGCGCGAGAGGCTGGAGCAGGGCGCGGCGAAACTGCTGCCGCGCATCGCGCATCTGCCGCGGCCCTATATCGGCGTGCTCATCGGCGGCGCCAACGCTTCCTATTCTTTCGGCCGCGACGAGATGCGGAAGCTGGCCGATGCGCTCATCCGGGCGGCGCGTGAAAACGGGGGAAGCCTTCTGGTCACCGCATCGCGCCGGACGGGGGAAGAGAACATGGCGGTCCTGCGCTCCGCGCTGGCGGGCACGTCCTGTTTTCTGTGGGGTGGCGAAGGCGACAATCCCTATTTCGGGCTGCTCGGCCTGGCCGACCACATTGTCGTGACCAACGACTCGGTCAGCATGGTTTCGGAGGCGGTGGCCACCGGAAAGCCGGTGCATGTTTTTGCGCTGCCCGGCAAAGCGGGCCGCTCCCGCAAGTCGCGCAAATTCGCCCGCTTCCATGCCGACATGGCGCAGGCGGGCTGGACTCGGCCCTTCGAGGGGGTCTTGCAAGGATATGACCGTCCCGCCACGCCGCAGGAAACAATCCGCGCCGCCGAAACGGTCCGCGTCCTGATCGCCCGGGAAAAAGGGGACGAGGTTCCCCCGATGCCTTTCGCCAAGAAATGATCTTGCCCCGAACCGAAATATTATTGCGTGGCTGACGCAAGGTGAGGATAATAGGGAGTCACTTTCTAACCCTCCCGGCCTCCCATGGAACATCACAAGCTCGATTCCATCGATCTGCGTATTCTTTCCGAACTCCAGGCCGATGGCCGCATCACCAATGTCGAGCTTTCCCGCCGGGCGAAGATTACCGCGCCGCCATGCCTGCGCCGGATGCGGGCGCTGGAGAAGGCGGGCTACATCAAGGGCTATCACGCCGATCTCGATGGCCGGCTTCTGGGCTATGAGGTGACGGCGTTCGTGTTTGTCGGGCTGGCCAGCCAGGCCGACGCCGATCTCAAGCGCTTCGAAGAGCAGAGCCGCGGCTGGCCGCAGGTGCGCGAGTGCTACATGCTTTCGGGCGAGGTGGATTTCATCCTGAAATGCGTCGCGAAGGATCTGTCGTCCTTCCAGGCCTTCATCACCGACACGCTGACGGCGGCGAAGAACGTGGCGAGCGTGAAATCCTCGCTCGTCATCCATCCCAGCAAGCGCGAACCCGGCGTGCCGGTGGAAGTGAAGTAGTCAGTCTATCGCGCGCTTGTAGGTTTCGGGCAGGAACAGCAGCGTCACGATGAAACCGATGCCCGAGACGATCGCCGGATACCAAAGGCCCGCATAGATATCGCCCGTCGCCGCGACGATGGCGAAGGCCGTCGCGGGCAGGAAGCCGCCGAACCAGCCCACCCCGACATGATAGGGCACCGACAAGGCGGTGTAGCGGATGCGCGTCGGGAAGAGTTCGACCAACGCGGCAGCCTGCGGTGCATAAAGCGCGGCGGCGGCAAGGCCGAGGATCAGCAGAAGGATCAGCACTTGCGTCCTGTCCACGGCGGCCGGATCGGCCTGCTCCGGATATCCGGCGCGCGCGAGCGCGGTCTTGAGACGAAGTTCGAAATCCTTTTTGGCCGCCGCGAGATCGGCGGCGTTGAGTCCGCGGCCATCGGGGCTGGCGACATCTTCGGGCCCCACCTTCACATGCGCGAAGCCTTCGCTGGCGGCTTCGTTGCGATAGGGCACGCCCGCGCTGGTCAGGGTGCTTTTCGCGATATCGCAGGAGCTGACATATTGCGCCTTGCCGATGAGATCGAATTGCAGCGAGCAATCGGCGGGCGCTGAAACCACCGTCACCGGCGCGCGCTCCCCGGCGCTCGCCAAAGCCGGGTTCACGGCGGCGGTGAGCATCCGGAACACGGGAAAGACCGCAAGGGTCGCAACGAGCAGTCCCGCCAGCATCACCGGCTTGCGACCGATCTTGTCCGACAGCCAGGCAAAGAAGACGTAGAAGGGAAGCGTGATGGCCGTGACGATCATCACGAGGCCGTTCGCGTCCGCCAGATCGAGCTTCAACACATGCTGCAGGAAGAACAGCGTGTAGAACTGGGCGAGATACCAGACCACGCCCTGGCTGGTCAGCACGCCGAAAAGCACGATCAGGATGGAGCGCACATTCGCCGCGCTGGAAAAGGTTTCCTTCAGCGGCGCCTTGGCGATGCGGCCTTCGGCGCGGATCTTCTGGAAGAGCGGGGATTCATCCAGCCGCAGGCGTATCCACAGCGAGATCGCCAGCAGCACGGCGGAGAGCAGGAACGGCACGCGCCATCCCCAATCGGCGAAGGCGCTTTTGCCCATCATGTTTTCCACGATGAGAATGATGCCCAGTGCGAGGATCAGGCCGATGGAGGCGGAAAGCTGAATCCATCCGGTGGAGGCGCCGCGCGTGCCGGGCCGGGCGTGCTCGGCCACATAGATCGCCGCGCCGCCATATTCGCCGCCGATCGCGAAGCCCTGCAACACGCGCAAGCCGACCAGCAGCCACGGCGCGGCGAGCCCGATCATGTTCGCGTCGGGCAACAGGCCCGCGAGGAATGTCGCCAGACCCATCACCGTGATGGTGACGAGAAAGGTGCGCTTGCGGCCCGTGCGGTCGCCGAGCCGTCCGAAGAACACCGCGCCGAAGGGCCGCGCGAAGAACCCGGCGGCGAAGGTGAGCAGCGTGAGGATGTAGCCTTGGGTCTCGCCGGCGCCGGCAAAGAAATGTTTTGCGATGATGGGCGCGACGGAACCGTAGATGAAGAAGTCGTACCATTCGAACATGGTGCCCGCGGCGGACGCGGCCACGACGAGAGTCATGCGGCCGTTTTGCGCCGCAGCATTCGATGGTTCGGACATGCGCTTTCTCCCCGCCGCCAGTGCTAGCGGAGGGACGGGCGAAGCCGCAAGGGAAACTTATCCGGCGCTGCGCACCGCGATGGAGGGAAGCTCGCCGCCATTGGCCTTGGCCACTTCGCGGGCCATCAGCACGCTGGAGCGATCGAACACGAAAGCATGCAGCAGCATATTTACATGCTCGCCGTCGTCGGACAGCGGCAGGCAGATGCAATCGAAGCCTTCGAAGCCGTCGCCGATCCAGCCCGCGTCGCCATAGGCGCGGATCACGACCTTGTCGCGCGCGCATTTGCGGAAGATCGCCGCGATGCCGTTGCCCGCGGCGGGATTGTCGCGCCCGTACATCTGCTTGACGGTCTTGCCGGTGCCGTCCGCGAGGAAATACTGCGTGACCAGCGTGCCGATGAGGCGATAGCGGAAGTCCGCGATCTCCGGCAGCACCTCGACGATGATCACCCAGCCCAGGTGCTCTTTCATCTCGGAGGCCTTCAGGTCGCCGCGCGACGGCATCGCCCGCGCGCCGCGCTTCTCGTTCCAGTAGCGCAGCAGAAACGCGAGCGTTTCGTTTTCAAGGCTGACCGGATTGATCTCCGTGCCGACCTTATTGAGCCGTTCCGACATAGGCGTCCTTCCCCGAGCCCGGACGTTACGCCCGGATGCTTAATCGCGGGTTAGGACGCGCGCGCAAAAGACAGTCCATAAAGGTGAAACAGACGTCAGCTTTGCGGCTGCGCCAGTTTGCTGGCGCGCATGCTGTAGGCGAAATAGACCAGCAGCCCCACGCCGTTCCAGAGCAGGAACCACCACTGCGTGAAGGTGGGCAGGCCGTTAAAGAATAGATAAACGCAGCCGACCACGCAGATCGGGCCGACGATCCACGGCAGCGGCGTCTTGAACGCGCGCGGGCGATGGGGATCGCGCACGCGCAGCACCATCATGGACACCGCGACGGCAACGAAGGCACACAGCGTTCCGGCATTGGCAAGCAACGCGATCTCGTCCAGCCGCAAGGTGGCCGCCATCACGGCGACGACCACGCCCGTGACGGCCGTCATCAGAACCGGCGTGCCGCGCGTCTTGTGAACGGTGGAAAGCGATTGCGGCAGCAATCCGTCGCGCGCCATCACGAAGAAGATGCGGCTTTGGCCATACATCAGAACGAGGATGACGGTGGGAAGCGCCACGATGGCCGCGCTCGCCACAAGCTGCGCCGCGTCGGCATGTCCGATGCCCGTGAGAATGAAGACCAGCGGCGCGCCGTTTTTGGAGAAGTCGAGGAACGACGCCGCGCCCAGCGCCGATGCGGCGACGGCGATATAGATCAGCGTGCAGATCGCCATCGAACCGATGATGCCGATCTTCAGGTCGCGCCCCGGATTCTTGGTTTCCTCCGAGGCTGTGGACACCGCGTCGAATCCGTAGAAGGCGAAGAACACCAGCGCCGCCGCCGCCAGCACGCCGCGCTTCACGCCGTCCGCATCGACATGCGCCATGAAGCCGTAGGGCATGAAGGGATGGAAGCGCGCCGGATCGAAGGCCTGGCTCGCAAGGATCACGAACAGAATGAGCGCCGCGATCTTGATGCCGACGAGGATGAGATTGACCGTGGCGCTCTCCCGCGTGCCGACAATGAGCATGATCGCCACGGCGGCGGTGATGACGATGGCGGGCAGATCGACCAGCCCGCCGGACATCACGCCATGCAGCAGCGGCTCGGGAAACGACCAGCCCGCGGCGCGGATGAATTCCGCCACATGCGCCGACCAGCCCACGGCAACCGCCGACGCCGCCACGGTATATTCCAGGATCAGACTCCAGCCCACGATCCACGCCAGCACCTCGCCGAGCACCGCGTAGCTGTAGGTATAGGCGCTGCCCGCCGCCGGAATGACGGTGGCCATCTCGGCATAACACAGCGCGGCGCAGGCGCAGATGATTCCGCACAGCAGGAACGAGAGGATCACCGCGGGCCCCGCGAGCCCGGCGCTGATGCCGGTCAGCGTATAGATGCCGGTGCCCACGATCGCGCCCACGCCCATGGCGATGAGATGCCACCAGCTCAGGGTCGGCTTCAGCCGGTGCGCGCTCTCCACGGCGGCAAGCGCATCCACGGATTTGCGGCGATTCCAGAACGACATGCGATTCCCCCTCGGCTGGCGCGCCAAGCTAGGGGGGAGTTCGCGCGGCTGCAAATCCTCAGTGGTCGGCGCTTTCGCTCTTCGCTTCTTCTTTGGTGATCGGCGGATAGTCCTTGCGCCAGAACGGTTCGGAATCTTTCACCGTGAGCACGGTGCTGCGCAAGTTATCGATATCGGTGAGCGGATCTTTCGAGACGAACAGGATGTTCGCGCGCTTGCCCGGCTCCAGCGAGCCCATGGTCTTTTCCTGTCCTACGGTTTTCGCGCCGACCAGCGTGGCCGAATGAATGGCCTGCATCGGCGTGAACCCGGCGCTGTTCACCAGCAGGTCGATCTCGTCATAGACGGAGGGCAGCGGCTTGTCCCAGTCGGAGTCCGCATCCGTGCCGGTGGAGATTTCGATGCCCGCCTTGTGCGCGGCGGCGGTGATCCGCGCCGCCAGTTCGGTCTTGCAATAGGGCGGCGGCGCGTTCGGCGGCGTCTCCTCCCACATCGCTTTGTAAACATAGATCGTCGCATCCAGGATCGTGTGGCGCGCCTTCATGTCCGCGAACAAGGGATCGAGAAGCGCGGTGCCGTTCGCAAACTTGTCCGCATCCACCGGCGCGCGGTGGTGATACTCCGGCGGTATCGGATCGCTCACCTGATAGGCGAGCATGCAGGCGTGGCTCACCACATCCTCTCCGGCATCCACAACCTCTTTCGGCGTTGCCGGAAACGTCGCCGCATGCCCCCACACCAGCAGGCCCTGGCGATGGGCTTCCGCGGTGATTTTCGCATCCAGTTCGCCGGGCATGTCCGCATAGAGCTTCAGCGCCGTAGCGCTCGTGCCTTTGGCGCGCGCCACCGCGAGCGGAATATCGGTGTCGTCCGTCATCGCCTGCATCCACGGTACCGCCCCCGGCGTCGCGCCTTGCGCCGCGGCGATCGTGCGCGGATCGTGGAAGAATTGCGGCCCCGCCATCAGCGCGGCGTAATAGATGTCCGGCCCGGCCATCTGGTGCAGCATGGTCTGGCGCGCGAGCCAGCCCAGCGCGCGCGTGTCGCCCGCCATGTCGCGCACCGTCGTCACGCCGCTATAGATGAAGCGCCGAAGCTCGGCCTGCTCGAACACCGGATCGGGCGAGGGGGCCAGATGGACATGGGAATCG
>JAFECN010000300.1 GCA_018242145.1 Pseudomonadota bacterium | reverse complement strand
TGATCCGCGATTACGGGCTTTTTCGACTTCACATCGGCATAGCCATAGCCCTTTGCGAAGATGATGTGCCCATCCTTCACGATGGCGAAAGTTGCGCCCGCTATGTCGGCGCTGTGCAGCGCATAAGGCACCATGCCGTCGAAGAAGGCCTGCAGATCTTCGGGCGTCATCGCATGCGCCTGCGGCGTGCCGGAGGGCGGCGCGACAAGCTGGGTGGTGGGCGTCGCGGTCGTCGCCGTGGCCGGCGGCAACGGGGCGGGGCCGGTGGACGGCGGCGCGGCCAGCGCTGCGGTCATGCCGAGCGCGATCAGGACCGAGCCTGTTGCGAGAATCCTCTTCATCATCGTCTCGATCCTTCCTTCAAGCTGCTGCGAGCGGGGCTTTGCCCGCCGGCATTCCCCACCCCATGTCGGGGCACATCAGATCGCCGTCGCGATAGACTACCTGCGGCGGCCGGTCCTGCGTGAAAAACATCGCGCCATCCATGTCGACGAAATCGCAAAGCTGGCCGAGCAGGCAGCCGGGGATCATCGCCAGCGACGTGCTTGCCATGCAGCCGACCATCGGGCGCATGCCCTGTTCGCGGATGGCGCGCGCCATCATCAGCCCTTCGGTGAGGCCGCCGCATTTGTCGAGCTTGATGCTGACGATGGCGAAGCGGCCTTTGGCCTTCGCGATGTCGCTCAGGCCCTGCACGCTTTCGTCCGCGGCGAGCGGGATGGGCGATTGGATACCGTCCAGTTCCGCCTCATGGCCGACCTTCACCGGCTGCTCGATCAGGCTGACATGGGTTTCCTGCAGCACCGGCATCAGCGCTTCGAGCGATGCGCGCGTGAAGCCCTGATTGGCATCCACGCCGATCCAGGCATCGGGCCGCGCGGCGCGAACGGCTTTCAGGCGCGGCGCATCGTCTTCGCCGGTGAGCTTCAATTTCAGGCGGGGCGCGGGCGCATAGCGGCGGGCAACAGCGGCCATCTTCTCCGGCGTATCGGCGCCAACGGTGAAGGTCGTCTTCGTGATGCCGGGCGGCTGCAAGCCCGCGCTCTTCCAGGCCGGAACGCCGGAGCGTTTTGCTTCCAGATCCCACAGCGCGCAGTCGATCGCATTGCGCGCGCCGCCCGTGGGCAGCAATTCGCGCAAAGCTTCGCGCGAGATACCGGATTCAATCGCAGAGCGGACGGATTCGATCTGTGCGACCATCGTTTCGGGTGTTTCCTTGCGATAATAGACGCCCGCGCCCTCGCCTTGCGCCGTCACACCATCCTGCGCGAGCGTCACCACGACGACCTC
The DNA here is from genome assembly GCA_018242145.1 of Pseudomonadota bacterium. Taxonomy (GTDB): domain Bacteria; phylum Pseudomonadota; class Alphaproteobacteria; order Micropepsales; family Micropepsaceae; genus Rhizomicrobium. Next base: position 1,993 of record JAFECN010000300.1, on the reverse strand, counting down.
GCCCTCCGTGAAGACATAGCCGGAAATCCGGAACGGTTCTTTCAGGGGCCAGCGTTCCGTTTTGACGTCCAGCGAAAGCAACGCGCAACCTCATAAAAGAAATGGCGGCGCGCCAAGGGGAAGCGCGCCGCCCGGAGTGAACTAGTACTTCCAGCGCAACACCGCGCCGATCAGGCGGGGCTGCGTGAGCGCGACGGTCGCCGCGCCGATCGGGCCGGCGGGGCTCACATAGGCGGAGGCGATCGAAGTCCCGTAAGGCGAGAACGCCGTGACCCCCTTCGAGTCGGTGACGTTCTTGGCGTAGATCTCGAACTGCCAGTTGTTCCAGTTCACGCCAACGCGCAGATCCAGCGTGTTGTAGGACGGGATCGCATATTGCGCGCGCGGAATGCCGTAAGCGCCCTGATAGACGAGGCCGGTGAAGTCGGAATGGCGCTCGCCGGTGTAGTGATAGGTCGCGCCGACATAGGGGTTCCAATCGCCCATCGATGCGAATTCATAGTCGCCGCTGAGCGTGAGACTCCATTTCGGCGACCATGGCAGCGGATCGCCCTTCAGGCCGTCGGTCAGAAGCGGATCGGTATCCTGGGTGAGATGCGCGTCGGTATAGGCGCCGTTCGCGCTCAGCGTCAGCCCGTCCACCGGCACCCAGGTGACTTCGCCTTCGACGCCCTGGCTGCGCGCCGTGCCGCCGTTGACGTTCACGCCGGTGTTGTTGACTAGCGTTAGAAGCTGGATGTTCTTCCAGTTGATCAGGAACACATCGGCATCGAACGACAGGTTCGCTTCGGGGAATGTTCCTTTCACGCCCAGCTCGTAGTTGATGAGCGAATCCGAGCCGTAAAAGTTCGGCACGCCGCCGACGCCGCCGATCGGAAGCACGTTCGGCCCGCCCGGGCGGAAGCCCTTGGCGATGCGGCCATAGACCATCGTTTCGTCGCTGAAGTGGTAACGCGCGGTGCCGGACCATGTGAACACATCGCCGCTCGAGGCGCCCTTGAACGGCGCGGGCTGCAGAAGCGGCGTTCCGGCGAACTGATAGGCGTGCTGGCTGTTCTCGGAATAGCGCCCGCCGAGGCTCACGTCGAATTGCGGCGAGAAGTGATAGGTCGCGTCCGCGAAGACGGCCTTCTCATTGTAGTTGGAATCCACCTGCAGGAATGCGTCGGGCAGAATGTACGGCCCGCGGAACGACGTGACGATGTCCTGATGCAGCGAGGCCGTTTCGTTCGTGTAATAGCCCCCGATCAGCCATTCGAATGTTCCCGGCGCCGACGCGAGGCGGAGTTCCTGCGTGAACTTGCCCTGATGCACGAAGCCCTGAACGAACCCACCATAGACGGCAGTCGCGTCCTGAACGACGAAGTCGTGCAGCAGGCCGTAGCTGGTCGCGGAGGTGAGCGTCGCCCAATCCATGTCCCAGTTGATCGTGCCGTTGTAGAGATAGTAGCGGACGCCGCTGGGCTCGTTGGCCACGCGCTGCTCGGTGTAATCGCCATATTTGGGATGGAAGCTGTCCGCCGTCAGCACGACGTCCTCGGCATCGGCGTTGCCCGCCTTGAGATCCTGCGCCATCGCGGTGACGCGGACGGAGAACTTCTCGGTCGGCTGATAGAGAAGCGAAATTCTTCCGCCCTTGCTTAGCAGATGGTCCGTGTCCTTGTCGTTCGTGAAGGCGTTGTCGCTGTAGCCGGGCGTGCGCTGATAGAAGAAGGTGCCGCGAATGGCGAGATCGTCGGTGAGCGGCACGTTGATCATGCCTCGGGCCGAGCCGCCTGTGTCGCCATGCGCCACATCGAGGCCGCCGACTTCGGCGGATGCGTCGAAGCCCGAAAGGCTTGGCGCGTTGGTGACGAATTTCAGCAGGCCGCCTTCGGCGCTGGCGCCATAGAGCGTGCCTTGCGGCCCGCGCAGCACCTCGACGCGCGCCATGTCGTAGGTGTCGTTGTTGGGCGACAGGGTCGCGCCATTGGCCAACGCGCTCGACGAGCCG
>JAFECN010000002.1 GCA_018242145.1 Pseudomonadota bacterium | reverse complement strand
ATCTTCTTCCAGCTTTGCAAAGCGGATCTGCGCGCCGCAGATCTCGCCGGCCTGAAAGATGTTGGGCCATACCGGCGATACGCAGATGACATTGTCGCCCGTCTCCACCACGCATTGCAGGGCGCACATCACGGCCATCATCGCGGCGCCGGGAACGGTGATGCGGTCGAGCGAAATATCCGCGCCGACCGTGCGCTTGTGGAAATCACGGATGGCTTCGCGCAGCGGTAGGATGCCATCGGCATGGGTGTAAAAGGTCTTGCCGTCATCCAACGCCTTCTTGGCGGCGTTGCGGATGAAGTCCGGGGTCACGAGATCCGTCTCGCCGAACCACAGGGGGATCAGGTCGGATTGACCGAGGGCGGTGGAACTGACGGCGCCGATGCCGTTGGGCCGGATGTGGCGGATGGCGCTGCGAATGGGAGAGGGCGGCTGGGAGGTCATGGTTCCAGTCTATGCCGCGCCCGCCCGCCCGGAATATCGGGTTTCGCATAGCGGCTCTGCGGCCAAATGGCTGCAATAACTGTCATTTTCGGCGCGGTAATCCGTCCTTGCGCCGCCCGGCTTAAATCCCTATAAGCCCGGCCATCTCGCACGCGCGGGTGGATTACGGCAGGTGTTCTGCCGTCTCCGTCCGGTGTCCCCTTCAAGGGATAACCCGCGCGTCTGGCCAACCGGTAAAGGAGACGTGCCCCAATGGCTTTGCCAGATTTTTCCATGCGTCAGCTTCTCGAAGCCGGCGCGCATTTCGGCCATCGCAAGCAGCGCTGGAACCCCAAGATGGCGCCCTTCATCTATGGCGCGCGCAACGATATCCACATCATCGACCTGACGCAGACGGTTCCGCTGCTGCACCAGGCGCTGGTCGCCCTGCGCGACACGGCGGCCGCCGGCGGCCGCATCCTGTTCGTCGGCACCAAGCGTCAGGCGTCGGAGCCTGTCGCCGCCGCCGCGCAACGCTGCGCGCAGTATTATGTGAACCATCGCTGGCTCGGCGGCACGCTGACCAACTGGCAGACGATCTCCGCTTCCATCAAGCGCATGCGCACGATCGAAGAGACGCTGTCTTCGGCGCAAAGCTCGGGCCTGAAGAAGAAAGAGCTTCTGGGCCTGCTGCGCGAGCGTGACAAGCTCGACCGTTCGCTCGGCGGCATCAAGGAGATGGGCGGCCTGCCGAACATGCTGTTCGTGATCGACACGAACAAGGAGCAGATCGCCGTCGCCGAAGCCGAGAAGCTGGGCATACCGGTGGTCGCGATCCTCGACTCCAACTCCAACCCGGACGGCATCGCCTATCCGATACCGGGCAATGACGACGCCGCCCGCGCGCTCGCGCTCTATTGCGACCTCGCGGCCCGCGCAATCATCGACGGCCTGTCGCAGGGCCAGGTCGCATCGGGTGCGGACGTCGGCGAATCCGAAGTGCTGCCCGATCTGCGCCCGGCCGAAGACGTCGCCGCGCAGCACGCGCCCGCCTAACACGACCGATTACGGAGAAGAACGATGGCGAATATCACCGCCACGATGGTGAAAGACCTGCGCGACAAGACCGGCGCGGGCATGATGGACTGCAAATCCGCGCTCGCCGAAACCAATGGCGACATGGATCAGGCGATGGACTGGCTTCGCAAGAAGGGCCTGTCGAAGGCCGCCAAGAAGGCCGGCCGCGTTGCCGCCGAAGGCCTGATCGGCGTGGCGCTGGACAAGAACAGCGGCGCGCTGGTGGAAGTGAACGCGGAGACGGACTTCGTCGCCCGCAACGATCAGTTCAAGGACTTCGTGAAATCCGCCGCGCAGCTTGGCCTCGAAGCCGATGGCGACGTCGAAAAGCTGCTCAACAAGAAGATGGGCGCCGACACGGTCGATGCCACGCTGAAGGAACTCGTCGCGAAGATCGGCGAGAACATGAGCGTGCGCCGCGCGACCGCCATCTCGGTCAATCCGGGCGTCGTGGCGAGCTATGTCCACAATGCTTCGGGTCCGGAACTGGGCAAGATCGGCGTGCTGGTTGCGCTGAAGTCCACCGGCGACGCCGGCAAGCTGATGGCGCTGGGCAAGCAGATCGCGATGCACATCGCCGCCGCGAACCCGCTGGCGCTGACGCCCGAGCACCTCTCCACGGAGGTAATCGAGCATGAGCGCGCCATTCAGGCCGATATCGCGCGCCAGTCCGGCAAGCCGGAGAATGTCATCGAAAAGATGCTCGAAGGCCGGATGCGGAAGTTCTATGAAGAATCGGTTCTGCTGAATCAGGTCTTCGTGATCGACGGCGAAACCCCGGTGGTCAAGGTGGTCGAGAAGGCTGCCAAGGACATCGGCGCGCCGATCGAGGTCGAAGGTTTCGTCCGCTATCAGGTGGGCGAGGGCATCGAGAAGGTCACGACCGATTTCGCCGACGAAGTGAAGGCAATGTCGGGTCAGTGAGTTGACCGTTTCCGGAGGGGCTATGGGTTCGACGCCGAAGTACCGCCGGGTTCTGCTGAAGGTCTCGGGCGAAGCCCTGATGGGCAACGAGGCTTACGGTATCGACACCGCCACGGTCGACCGCATCGCCGCGGATGTGAAGGACGCCACGAAGGCCGGCACCGAAGTGTGCATGGTGATCGGCGGCGGCAACATCTTCCGCGGTCTTGCGGGCGCGGCCAAGGGCATCGACCGGGCAACCGCCGACTATATGGGCATGCTGGCGACCGTGATGAACGCGCTCGCCATGCAGGCCGCCATGGAGCGCATCGGCGTGGCCTGCCGCGTGCAATCGGCCATCCCGATGGCCAGCGTCTCGGAGCCTTACATCCGCCGCCGTGCGATCCGCCATATGGAGAAGGGCCGCGTGGTGATCTTCGCGGCGGGAACCGGCAATCCGTTCTTCACCACCGACACAGCGGCGGCGCTGCGCGCGGCGGAGATGAACTGTCAGGCGATGCTCAAGGCCACGCAGGTGGACGGGGTTTATTCCGCCGATCCCAAGAAGGACCCGAACGCGGAGCGATATGATTCTCTCAGCTATCACGAGGTCTTGGCGAAGAATCTTCAGGTGATGGATGCGGCGGCGGTGAGCCTTTCGCGGGAGAACAAAATCCCCATCATCGTGTTCTCGATTCACGACCGCGGTTCGCTGGCCGCGGTGCTTTGCGGCGAAGGCCGCTGCACCATCATCGAGGAACGGGCCTAGGCTCGTCCCTGCGTGGAGGAACGTCTATGAGCTATGACAAGAACGAACTGAACCGCCGCATGGACGGCGCCGTCGCCACGGTGAAAACGGAGCTGAACGGCCTGCGCACCGGCCGCGCGAGCGCGGCTCTGCTCGATCCGGTGAAGGTCGAGGCCTATGGCAATGTTTCGCCGATCAACCAGGTGGGGACCGTCGGCACGCCCGAGCCGCGCCTGATCACGGTGCAGGTGTGGGACAAGGGTTTGGTTAAGGCCGTGGACAAGGCGATTCGGGATGCCGGGCTGGGCCTCAATCCGCAGACGGACGGCCAGTTGATCCGCATTCCCCTTCCGGAACTGAACGAGGAGCGCCGCAAGGAGCTGGTCAAGCTGGCCCACAAATATGCCGAAGCCGCCCGCGTGGCCGTCCGCAATGTGCGCCGCGACGGCATGGATGCCCTGAAAAAGGCAGAAAAAGACGGCAAGATCGGTCAGGATGAACACCATAAGCTCGGCGACGAATTGCAGAAGCTGACCGACGGGCATATCCGGGATATCGACCAGGCCCTGCAGAGCAAAGAGCAGGAGATCATGCAGGTCTGAGGTTCAGGCAGGAGCGCGCATTGGCAAAGAACGTTACGCCGCCGGAGAAGGCCAGCCTGCCACGCCATGTCGCCATCGTCATGGATGGCAATGGCCGCTGGGCCAGCAAGCGCCTGATGCCGCGCGCCGCCGGGCACGTCGCCGGTGTTTCGACCGTCCGCACCATCGTTCGCGCCGCCAACGACATCGGCCTTCAGAACCTCACGCTCTACGCATTTTCATCCGAAAACTGGAAACGGCCGATCACCGAGGTCAGCCACCTGATGAGCCTGTTCCGCGCCTATGTGCGCGAGGACGTGAGCCAGCTTCTGGAAAACAATGTCCGCGTGCGCTTCATCGGCAACCGCTCGCGGGCCAGCGCGGATATCGTTGCGCTGATGAAAGAGAGCGAAGAGCGCACGGCCAATTGCACCGGT
>JAFECN010000029.1 GCA_018242145.1 Pseudomonadota bacterium | reverse complement strand
TGCGCATGTTCCGCATTTCAAGAAGCACCAGCAGTTGATACCGGAGTCCGCCCTCCCCGGAATTGAAGAGCGTCTTGCGGCCGCGCAGCTTGCCCGGACGATGTTCGAGGCGGCGGGATACCGATCCATTGGCCTGGACCATTTCGCCAGGCCGGGCGACTCGCTTTCCATCGCCCAGCGCGAAGGACGGCTCTGCCGGAACTTTCAGGGCTACACTTCGGACGATGCGCCGGCACTCATCGGCCTCGGCGCTTCGGCGATCAGTTCGCTGCCGCAGGGCTATGTGCAGAATATCGCCGGCGTTCCCGGCTACCGGAAAGCCATTGAGGACGAACGCCTCCCCGTTGCCCGAGGCGTCGCGCTGACGGATGAGGATCGCATGCGCCGCCGCGTCATCGAAAAGCTGATGTGCGATCTGCGCGTCGATCTGGATAGTGTAACGGCCGAATTCGGCCGCTCTCGCGATGCGCTTCAGGACGCGACGGACAAGCTGCAATCGCTGGAACGCAAGGGAGCGGTTACGATCGAGAATGGCGTTATTTCGGTGCGCGATGAGTGGCGCAGCGCAGTGCGCCTCGTCTGCGCGGCATTCGACAGCTATCTGGATAATTCTGCAGACCGCCACGCATTGGCTGTGTAAGCCGGCATCCCATCCTTCTGCGCAAGTCTCACGGCCGCATGAACATGTAGTCCGTATCGGGATCGCAGTTGTCCGCCACGAAGCGCAACTCCGATTGCACGTCGCTCACCGGACGTGTTTCCAGATACCGGTGCACCACCAGACCGAGCAACTGTCGCGCGACCGCATCCGGATCGACGCTCATATTTCGGGCATCGCTCATGGCGGCATCAAAGTGCCTCTGCGCGATCTGGGATGCCTGCATGGCGGTTCCTCTGCATTCTTCGCGCCGAGCATCCGCAAAAACAGAGCGCGCCGCTTGATTCAGCGCAAACAATTCCCTGCCGCGGATGGTAAAAAAGCCGCCCGAGGTAAGAAATGAAGCATGCGGTCATTCTGGCGCATCCCGGCGCGAACAGCTTCACCCGCCACATGGCGCATGCCTATGAAGGGGCAATCGCGGCCAAGGGCGGCTCGGTCGTCGTGCGCGATCTCTATCGCATCGCGTTCAACCCCTGCCTTGGGGAAAACGAAATACCCTGGTCGCCGCACTTCGAAGTGCCCGCCGACGTGGCCGACGAGCGTGCATTGCTGAAGGATGTTTCCGTCTTCGCCTTTTTCTATCCCTTGTGGCTCAACGCCCCGCCCGCGATCCTGAAAGGGTATATGGAGCGCATTTTCGGCATGGGCTTTGCCTATCGGCGCGGCCGCGGCGGCAACGAACCCCTGTTGCTGGGACGCCGGCTCGTCAGCGTTTCTTCTTCCGGCGCCCCTATGGACTGGATCAACAAGACCGGCGCCTGGCAGGCCATGCGGACCTTGTTCGATTCGCATTTTGCCGCGGTGTGCGGCCTGGAGGTCGCGGACCATGTCCATTTCGGCGGCGTAACCCCGGGCGTCAGGGCAGATTTTGTGGAAAGATGCGCCGCGGCCGTGCAGCAAAAGGCGTTGTCGCTCTGAAAGCCCCGGAGCGGCAATGGCCCTTTATTTCTTTTTGCTCTTTTCGGACGAATGGCGGTCGTCCTGAGCGCCGATATATGTCGCATAGCCCATGAACACCGAGAATATGCCAAAGACGGCGACGACGAAGGCCACAACAGCTTGATCGACAGGTTGCATCTCTCGCTCCCAAATCATTGCCGTCGTAGACTGCACGTCCATCCCCCGGTGCCTCTTGATCTGGCGCAATGGATATCGATAGCTCGCGGGCGGATGCCCTCAACAGTCCCCGCCTGACAGGCCCTGCCGATGACCGTTCGTAACCTCGACGCGATTTTCCGCCCCGGCAGCGTTGCCCTCGTCGGCGCCAGCAACCGGCCGCATTCCGTGGGCGCCGTGATCGCCGAGAATCTGCGTGAAAGCGGATTCGATGGGCCGATCCTGCCCGTCAACCCAAAGCACAAATCCGTGGCCGGCATCCTCTGCTATTCCGACATCGGATCGCTGCCGATCACACCGGATCTCGCGGTGATCTGCACGCCGCCGGAAACCGTGCCCGGTCTGATCGCGGAACTCGGTGCGCGGGGTACGCGCGGGGCCATCGTCATCACCGCCGGATTTCGTGAGGGCGGCAACGAAGCTGGCGCGAAACTGCAGGCTGCGATGCTGGAAGCGGCACGGCCGCATCTGCTTCGCGTGATCGGCCCCAATTGCCTGGGCGTTGTCTCCACGCCCGCCGCGCTCAACGCCTCCTTTGCGCCGGCCACGCCACTGAAAGGCGAAGTCGCGTTCGTGGCGCAATCGGGGGCAATGGTGACAACGGTGCTGGACTGGGCCACCGCGCGCGGCATCGGCTTCTCGCATCTGGTGTCGTTGGGCGACATGAGCGACGTCGATTTCGGCGACATGCTCGATTTCCTCGCCAACGATCAGAACACATCCGCAATTCTTCTTTATATCGAGGCGGTAACGGCCGCGCGCAAATTCCTCTCCGCGGCGCGTGCCGCCTCGCGCGTAAAGCCCGTCATCGCGATCAAGGCGGGGCGGCAAGCCGCGGCGGCCCGCGCGGCAACATCCCATACCGGCGCGCTCGCCGGGATGGACGGCGTCTATGACGCAGCGTTCGAACGCGCCGGTATCCTGCGGGCCTATGATCTCGACGAGATTTTCGATGCGACCGAAACGCTCGCCAACCGGCCGCATATCGCGGGCGACCGGCTGGCCATTGTCACCAATGGCGGCGGCGTCGGCGTTCTTGCCACCGATGCGCTTGTCGCACAGGGCGGCGAACTGGCGAGCCTTTCGCCGGAGACGCTCGCCCGGCTCGACAAGGTTCTTCCCCACACATGGTCGCATGGCAATCCGATCGACATCATCGGCGATGCCGATGCCGCGCGCTATGGCAAGGCGCTCGATGCGGTCGGACAGGCGAGCGAAGTGGATGCGGTGCTGGTGTTGAATTGCCCCGTGGCCGTGGCCTCCAGCACCGATGCGGCAGAGGCGGTGGTGCGCGCCGGGAAAAGCAAGCCCATTTTCGCCAACTGGCTTGGCGCGCAATCGGCGGTGCGCTCCCGGCAACTGTTCGCGAGCGCGGATATCCCCGCCTATGACACGCCCGAAAAAGCGGTGCGCGGTTTCATGCATGTGGTGCGCTATCGCCGCATGCAGGAGACGCTTCAGGAGGTGCCTCCCGCGACACCATCGAGCTTTTCACCGGACACCATCGGCGCGGGGAAGATCGTGGCAGCCGCGCTCGAACGCGGCGAAGGCTGGCTGGCCCCGCAAGAAGTAAGCACGCTTCTGTCCTGTTATGATGTGCCGGTCGTGCGCACGGCCATCGCCGCTTCGCCGCAAGCCGCGGCGGATACCACCGCAAAGCTCGGCGTGCCGGTGGCTTTGAAGATCCTGTCGCGCGATATCACGCACAAATCCGATGTCGGGGGCGTGGCGCTCGACCTTGCCGATGCGCCAGCGGTTCTCACCGCCGCGCAGGCCATGATCGAGCGTGTGCACAAGGCGGCGCCGAAGGCACATATTGATGGTTTCGTGGTGCAGGAGATGATCCGCCGCCCCAACGCCTACGAGCTTATTCTGGGAATGGCGGTGGACAGGACCTTCGGTCCCTTTCTGCTCTTCGGCCAGGGTGGAACCGCCGTCGAAGTCATCAATGACAAGGCGCTTGCTCTGCCGCCCCTGAATCTCACGCTGGCGCGGGCGGTCATGGCGCGCACGCGCGTGTGGCGGCAGTTGAAAGGTTATCGAGACCGGCCGCCGGCGGCGCTGGACGCG
>JAFECN010000299.1 GCA_018242145.1 Pseudomonadota bacterium | reverse complement strand
GTGCAAAATAGGCGACCATTGTCAGAAACGGGAACATCAGCATGTAGAGCGGCATCGTCACCTGGGCGCGCCGCACCGCCGATGCCGAGCGCGCGGTAAAGACATATGCGCAGGTCTGCGGCACCACGCAGAAGCCAACGCTTTGCGATATCACGGTCGTGATCGAAAACAGGTCGCCCTTCAATGTCGGGGTCATCGCATGCTTCCACGCGGCACTGGGGGCGGCGGCGGTGACGCCCCAATGCCGGAGCGCCACAATGGCCGTTATCAGAATGGCGCAGATCAGCAGAATGTCCTTGAGCACCGCAACATAGGCCGACGCGCGGATTCCGGAGATGGCGATATAGGTGAATGCCAGGGCTCCGGCCAATCCCGCGAGCAGCAGCGGCGAGATCGACCATCCCAGCGTCTTCAGGACAATCTGTATGCCCAGAAATTGCTGCATGCCGAGCGGTATCAGAAAGACCAGAACCGTGGCGGCCACGACGACTTCCAGCGCGCGGCTATCGAAATGGCGGCGAAACAAATCCGGCATCGTTACCGCGCCATGCACGCGGCCCGCTCGCCAGATCAGGGGATTGAGGAAATATCCGACAACGAATGCGAGAAGGATGTATCCCAGAAACCAGGTCACGAACCCTGTTCCGTTCGCATAAACGCCGCCGGGGTAACCCAGGATCGTCGCGATGCTGTAGGTCTCTCCCACGGCGAGAAAGAAGAACAGAACCGTGTTGAATTGGCCGGACGCAACGAAGAAATCTTCCGCGCGCTGGTTGATGTGGCCGCGCTTGGACAACAGGGCAAGCGCCAACGACAACACAATGATCGCCAGAAACGCGATAGTCATGGCGCGCGGCCGTGATCGTAATCGGCGTTGATATGTTCGTCGGGAAGCTTCCGGTCGTGAAAAAACCAGCAGATCGCGAGGCACCCGGAGGCCAGCGGGATGCAGCAAAACAGCCAGATCAGCGCAAGGGGCGCGCCCATCACCGTGGTGTCGAGGTGTTCGAGCAGCGGCACCGTCGGTATCACCGACAGGAACGGCACGGCGATACCGACGGTATAGCGGAGAAATGGCGACACGGTCGCGCTTCCGTCTAGAGCGTGTGCCAGGTTTTGCCCTGGGCGCCGGGCGGCAGCACCGCTTCATAGATGCCGCGCGCGATTGCTCGCGCCAATGTATCGGCAGCCATCGCGCCCAGCCGGGCAACGGTGAACTCCGCCATGGGGCCCTTTATCTTTTGCTTGGCGGTGGAAAGGCCGAAGACAACGTCGCCGTCGAACGGCGAATGGATCGGCCGGAGCGCGCGCGCCAGACCGTCCTGCGCCATTATCGTCACGCGCTTCATCTGGTCGATATCGAGTTCGACGTCTGTGGCGATGCAGGCGATCGTGGTGTTTTTGCGCGGGCCGGGATCGGGTTTGGTAAGGCCCCACTCTTCCGTTCCGATGCGCGCATTCGATGCGCCGATCCCGCCGAACTCGTTGCCGATTTCCAACGCGCCGGCCCAAAAGTTTTTCGTACCCGGCACCAACGCGGAACCCAGGCTGTTCACGGCCACAATGGCGCCAATGGTCATGCCGTCCTGCGAAACATAAGAGGCCGAGCCGAGGCCGCCCTTGATGCCCCCGGATTCGGCGCCATAACCGGCGCCCGCGGTGCCGAGCTTGAAGTCTAGACCGGCCTGTTCGATCGCTTTCACGCCGAGATCGCGATAGGGCGGCATCATCCCCCAGTTCTTGTTTCCGTGGTTGGCGAGGTCATACAGAATGGCGGCCGGCACGACCGGCGAAACCGGAACACCGGGCGCGGGCAGCATGGCGAAGCCGCGATTGTGCGCGCCAAGCCACGACACGACGCCGTCCGCCGCTGCAAGGCCATAGACGGAGCCGCCGGACAGCACCACCGCGTCGACGGAATGCACGAGATTCCAGGAATTGAGCGCGTCCGTTTCGCGCGTGCCCGGTCCGCCGCCGCGCACGTCGGCCGAGCAGGTTGCCCGCCCTTCGGGGAGGATCACCGTCACCCCCGTACGCACCTTCGCGTCCTCCGCCTGTCCAACCTGCAATCCGGGCACGTCGGTGATGAGATTGCGCGGCCCAGGACGCCCACCGCCACCGGATGGTTCCGCAGCGGAGGCCATGTGAGGTGCCGCCGCGAGTGCCGCCGCACCTGTAGACAGAGTCAAAAGGAGGTCACGGCGATTCATCGGCATTCCCCTGTTTCAAAACGCCACTATCCGCGGCGCCGTGCCGGTCTGCAAGTATTGCGGGCGTGACGGGTGATTTCCTGATTGTGATGGCTATGGTGTCTATGGTCTTGGCGTGGAAGGTCGAAAGCGCGCTCTGCTTTCTGGAGTTGTCATCGGAAGCCAGAGACAATTGGGAGGTCTCGACGCCCGCATGAAACGGCAATCCTCCGCAAGTCGTCGCTCGCCGCGGGCGGCGTTGTTCCTGCAGGTCGATGCGGCGGCGCCGCTCAGCCTTCAGCGGCAGATACGGCAAAGATTGTTTGAAGCGATCGTGGGTGGCGATTTTCCGCCAGGAAAGCGGCTTCCGTCATCGCGGGAGTTGTCGCGGCAATTGGGCGTCGCCCGCAACACCGTCGTGCTCGCCTGCCAGCAATTGATCGTGGAAGGGCATCTGATCGCTCGGCCGCGCAGCGGGCTCTATGTGAATGAAGATGTCGTCAAAAGCCTTGCGCTCTCCGCCCGGCTGGCGAAGTCGGAAACCGAAGAGCCGGCTGGGGTGAACTGGCGCGCGCGGATGAAATCCCCGCTTCCGGAGGCGGAACTCTATCGTTGCCCCCCGGACTGGCAGAAATATCCCTATCCATTCTTTGAAGGCCGGTTCGACAGTTCGCTTTATCCCATCGCCGAATGGCGGGAGGCGACGCGGCTGGCACTGGGTGTGAAGCAGGTGCACGACTGGTCGACGGATGCGGGCAATGCCGACGATCCGATGCTGGTCAAGGAGATCTGCGAGAAGGTCCTGCCGCGGCGGGGCATCAAAGCGCGGCCCGATCAGGTGCTGCTGATGCCGGGCGTTCCGGAAGCCTTGAGCTTGCTCACCGAATTGCTCGTCTCGCGGGACACGCGCGTCTGCATCGAAGAGCCCGGCCATATCGCGATGCGCCAGCTTCTCGAACGCCGCGGCATTGCGCCGGTGTTTCGCAAGGTGGATCAAAACGGGCTCGTGGTGACGCCTGCGCTTCGGGGCATCGACCTGCTTTATATAACCCCCAGCCATCAGCGCCCCACCGGCGCGACCCTGTCGATGGAGCGCCGCGCCAGTTTGCTCAAGCAGGCGAAGGCGCGCGATTTCATCATCATCGAAGACGATTTCGAATGCGAAACGAACTATCTGGATGATGCTTTCCCGGCGTTGCGCGGGCTTCCGGGCGGGGAGCGCGTGATCTATGTCTCCGGCCTGTCGCGCGCGCTTTCTCCGGGCTTGCGGCTTGGCTTCAT
>JAFECN010000298.1 GCA_018242145.1 Pseudomonadota bacterium | reverse complement strand
CATGGATGATCTTGGGGTCCAGATGCGACAGGTGCAGGTGGATGTGATCCTTGCCCGGGCCGACACCGCGGCCTTCGCGAATCTCGATGGTCATGGCGCGCGAAACCACGTCGCGCGAGGCGAGGTCTTTCGCGCTCGGCGCATAGCGCTCCATGAAGCGCTCGCCTTCGGAATTGGTGAGATAGCCGCCTTCGCCGCGCACGCCCTCGGTGATGAGGACCCCCGCGCCGTAGATGCCGGTGGGATGGAACTGCACGAACTCCATGTCCTGCAGCGGGAAGCCCGCGCGCAGCACCATGGCGTTGCCGTCGCCGGTCTGCGTGTGCGCGCCGGTGCAGGACTGATAGACGCGGCCATAGCCGCCGGTGGCGATGATCACCTTGTGCGAACGGAAACGATGGATCGTGCCGTCGTCCAGATTCCACGCCATCAGGCCGCGCACCGCGCCGTCCTCGACGATCAGGTCGAGCGCGAAATATTCGATGAAGAAGTTCACCTCGTGCTTCACGCACTGGCCGTAGAGGGTGTGCAGCATGGCGTGGCCGGTGCGGTCGGCGGCGGCGCAGGTGCGCTGCACGATGCCCTTGCCGTAATTGCTGGTCATGCCGCCGAAGGCGCGCTGGTAGATCTTGCCTTCCTCGGTGCGGCTGAAGGGCAGGCCGAAATGCTCCAGTTCGTACACCGCTTCCGGCGCGTTCTTGCAGAGATATTCGATGGCGTCCTGATCGCCCAACCAGTCCGATCCCTTCACGGTGTCGTACATGTGCCAGCGCCAGTCGTCCTCGCCCATATTGCCGAGCGAGGCGGCGATGCCGCCCTGCGCCGCCACGGTGTGGCTGCGGGTGGGAAACACCTTGGTCACGCAGGCGGTCTTCAGGCCGCGCTCGGCGCATTCCAGCGTCGCGCGGAGGCCCGAGCCCCCGGCGCCCACGACAACGACGTCGAAGGTATGATCGATGATCGGATAGGCGGTGCTCATATCGGTCTTTCTAGGAAACGATGCGCAGAAGGGCGACGAGGCAGATGGCGCCGACCAGCCACGCGAAACCGCGGTTGAGAAGCAGCGAGAGAACTTTCAGGCCCGGCTGCTGGACGTAATCGTCGATCACCGACTGCATGCCGATGACGCTGTGGATGAGCAGCGTGATGATGAACAGGCCCATGAGGCCCGCATTCCACGGACGCTGGAAGAAGGTGAGCACATCCACCACGCGGCCGCCGACCAGCGCCAGCGCCGCGAAGCCGAACCAGATGGTGAGGGGGATGAGCGCCACGGAGGTGATGCGCTCGCGCCAGAAATGCTGGGTGCCGGAATGGGCGGCGCCGAGGCCCTCGACGCGATGAAGCGGTGTTTCGGATTTCACGAGACGGGCCCTCCCATGCGCACGGTATAGGCCCAGAAGAACACGCCGATGGCGGCGATGATCGACAGCGCGACCACGACAACGCCGCTCCACATCGCGTCCTTCGGCACAAAACCGTAGCCGATGTCCCATGCCAGATGGCGGATGCCGTTCAACAGGTGATAGGCGGCCGCCCAGGTGAAGCCGAACAGCACGATCTGCCCGAGCGGGTTGCCCGCAACGGCGAGGAACGGCCCATAGGCCTCCGGCCCCATGGACGCCGCGACCAGCCACCAGGCGATGAACACGATGCCGACATAAAGCGCCACGCCGGTGATGCGGTGGGTGATCGACGTCACCATCGTCACGGACCAGTGGTAAATCTGAAGATGGGGGGAAAGCGGGCGCGGCCGGGCGCCGTGCGCGTGCGGAATGTCCGCCATGGGGAATCACCGGATAGAATGTTCGAACGGGGGCGGAGTGTAGGGCGGGGGGCGTTCCAGTCAACCGCGAAAGCCTTGAGAATCCGCGGGCTTTTGCCGCTTGGGCCGGGATGGTGCCGCAGCGGTTCGGCATATTGACGCGCTGCACAATTGACCCGATGGTTTTGTCCCGCGCGACGGTCGCGCGGGATGAAGAGTTCCAGCGCGATGCAGACCGATTTTCACCGCATCCGGCGGTTGCCGCCCTATGTCTTCGAGGAAGTGAACCGCCTCAAGGCGGAGGCGCGGGCGCGCGGCGAGGACATCATCGATTTCGGCATGGGCAATCCCGACATGCCGACGCCACAGCACATCATCGACAAGCTGATCGAGACGGCGCGCGATCCGCGCTCCAATCGCTATTCGGCCTCGCGCGGCATCAAGGGCCTGCGCAAGGCGATGGCGGGATACTACCAGCGCCGCTTCGGCGTGACGCTCAACCCGGACAGCGAAGTCATCGCCACGCTGGGATCGAAGGAGGGTTTCGCCAATCTCGCGCAGGCGATCACCGCGCCAGGCGATACGATCCTCGTTCCTAACCCGGCTTATCCGATTCACGCCTTCGGTTTCATCCTCGCAGGCGCCGCGATCCGGCATGTCAACGCGACGTCGCCGGAAGAATATCTGCGCGGCCTCGACCGCGCCGTGCGCCATTCGGTGCCCAAGCCGACGGCGCTGGTGGTGAACTATCCGTCCAATCCCACGGCGCAGGTTGTCGGCCTCGACTTCTACAAGGAGATCGTGGACTTCGCGAAGAAGAACGAGATCTGGGTGCTCTCCGATCTGGCTTATGCGGACATCTATTTCGATGAGGTCCATCCGCCGCCCTCAATCTTTCAGGTCGATGGCGCAAAGGATGTGGCGGTCGAATTCCAGTCGCTGAGCAAAAGCTATGCGATGCCGGGATGGCGCATGGGGTTCGCGGCCGGAAACAAGACCCTGATCGCAGCGCTGGCGCGGATCAAATCCTATCTCGACTATGGCGCCTACACGCCGGTGCAGGTGGCGGCGACGGCGGCGCTCAACGGCCCGCAGGATTGCGTGGCGGAGATGCGCGCGATCTACAAGGCGCGGCGCGACGTTCTGGTGGACAGCATGGGACGCGCGGGCTGGGCGATTCCGTCGCCACCCGCATCCATGTTCGCCTGGGTGCCGATACCGGAGAATTATCGGGACGGCGGCTCGCTGGAGTTCGCGAAAGACCTTCTGATCCATGCCAAGGTCGCGGTGGCGCCGGGGTTGGGCTTCGGGGAGTATGGCGAAGGCTATGTGCGCATCGCGCTGGTGGAGAACGAGCATCGCAGCCGTCAGGCGGCGCGCAACGTGAAGAAGTTTCTCTCGGTGGGCAGCAACGCGCATCCGCGCGTTCCGGAAATGGTGAAATGAGCAAAGGCTTGCGGATCGCGGTGGCCGGTTTGGGCACGGTGGGCGGCGGTGTCGCCAGCGTGCTGCTGACGCGCGGGAAGGAATTGGAGCAACGCGCGGGCCGTGCGCTGGAGCTGGTCGGCGTGTCCGCGCGCGACAAGAAGAAGCGCCGCGCGGCGAATGTGGCGAATATCGCATGGGAAACCGATGCGACGGCGCTGGTGAACGCGGACGCCGACGTGATCGTGGAATTGATCGGCGGTGAAGAGGGCACCGCCTACGACCTCGTGAAATCCGCGCTGGCCGCGAAGAAGCATGTGGTCACGGCCAACAAGGCGCTGCTCGCCTATCACGGCGCGGAACTGGCCGCGCTGGCGGAAGAGAACGGTGTCGCGCTGAAGTTCGAGGCCGCCGCGGCGGGCGGCATTCCGATCGTGAAGGCGCTGCGCGAAAGCCTGATCGCCTATGGCATCGACAGCGTGCGCGGCATCCTGAACGGCACCTGCAACTATATCCTCACGCAGATGGAGGCGACGGGGCAGTCTTTCGCCGATGTGCTGAAGGATGCGCAGCGCCTCGGTTATGCCGAAGCCGATCCCACGCTCGATGTCGGCGGCGGCGACACGGCGCACAAGCTTGCGGTTCTGTCGGCCCTTGCGTTCGGCGCGACACCCAATCTGAAGAGTATGAAGATCGAGGGCAT
>JAFECN010000297.1 GCA_018242145.1 Pseudomonadota bacterium | reverse complement strand
GTGGAGAATCTCCAGATGTCCGCGGGCATCTTCGGTGAGGGCCGTGCAGCTTTCAACCCAGTCGCCGTCATTGGTGTAGAGGATGCCGTCGATGTCCCGGATCGCCGCGTGATGAATATGACCGCACACGACGCCGTCGAAGCCGCGCCTGCGCGCTTCTTCGACAACGGCAGTCTCGAAACGGCAGATATATTCGACCGCATTCTTCACCTTCTGTTTCAGGCAGGCGGACAGCGACCAGTAGGGCAGGCCGAACATCCTGCGCACGGCGGCGCAGATCTCGTTCAGCTCCAGCGCGCGCGTGTAGGCCCAATCGCCCAGGAAGGCGAGCCAGCGCGCATAGGCGATCACGCCGTCGAACTGGTCGCCATGGATGACGAGCAGCCTGCGTCCGTCGGCGGTTTCGTGGATCGCCTCGCGGGCCAGCGCAACACCGGCGATCTCGCGTCCGCAATAGTCGCGCAGCACTTCGTCGTGATTGCCGGGCACATAGATGACGCGGGTGCCGCTATCGATCTTGTGCAGAATCTCTTCCAGCACGCGGTTGTGCGAGGCGGGCCAGAACCAGCGATGCTTCAGCCGCCAGCCGTCCACGATGTCGCCCACGAGATAGAGCGTGTCGCAGGCGTTGTGCGCCAGAAAGTCCGCCAGCGCTCCGGCCTTGCAGCCGCGCGTGCCCAGATGGGTGTCGGAAATGAAGATCGCTCGGTGCCGGCGCGTGCGTTGCGGTGTGTTCGGCGTACGC
Source organism: Pseudomonadota bacterium (assembly GCA_018242145.1). GTDB lineage: Bacteria > Pseudomonadota > Alphaproteobacteria > Micropepsales > Micropepsaceae > Rhizomicrobium. The sequence goes on along the minus strand of JAFECN010000297.1, from coordinate 4,142 downwards.
CCGCGTGCTTTTAGACAGGGAAGCGGAAAGGGAAGACGGGTATCGTCCCGCAACGCGCCCTCAAGGTCGCGAACCCAGGCATTTTCGCCCATAGCGGTCTCCGAATCGGGTGAAGGCCATGCCGCTGGGATGCCTGCCCTTCGCGACGGGCGTATTGCAGCGCGATAATCCTTTCGTGAATCCAGCACCAAAGCGCTTGGAATTGTTCATCTATGCCGCAATGCACAAATTCTGGGCTGCGAAATGCCTTCGATCTAGCTTTTTGAAAATCTTATGATTTTTCCAATTTCCGCCACGGAACCCGCTTGGCATCGGGCGAGAAGGCTGCCATATTGCTGCAACGCGGTATGACGTGCTTGCACGAAATATCGCGGCCCTTTCTGGGCGTTTCCTCCCTGAACTTGGCCGCTCCTTTGGAGCGGCCTTTTTTCTGATCCGGAACCCCGCGTTCACGAAGCTTTGCGGTTGACGGGCGCGCCGCTGCATCGCAACGATGCGCCATTCCGCTTCTGCCAAAGGATTGCACAGTGAAATACGAAATCGACTACACGTTTCTGGCCACGGGCGCTTCGAAAGCCGAGGAGATCGGCACCTCCGCGGACCTGGTTCTTGGCGATGAAGCGGGGTTCGGCCTGATTCCGAACGTCGGCGATTACATCGACATCCCGCGCAGCCGCATGGGCGAGCGCGAGAATTATCGCGGCAAGGTCGTGCGCCGGCTGTTCCGCCATGTGCTCGGCTATTGCTATATCCGCATCGTCGTCGAGGAAGTGGACGACGCGACCTGGCATCAGAATTTCGCCTGAGCCTCGGTTCGGGGATTTTGGGAAAAGCCGCCGGCCTTCGGCGGCTTTTTCATTTCACCCCTTTATATTTCACTCCGCCGCCAGCGGCCGCGCGCCCATCGGCCGGAGCAGGGCCGGCTCGATGCCGGTGATCTCGCGAAGCGCCATGCCGATCCGCTGCGCGATATCCGCGAAGCGCCCATGGGGCTCGATGCGCTCTTCGTCCAGATAGAGCGCCCGATTAATTTCTATCTGGACGGCGTGCATCCCCAGCATCGGGCGTCCGTGAATATGGGTGGAATAGCCGCCCGCATAGGGCGTGTTGCGCGCGACGGTGAAGCCCTGCCGCTCGAATTCGATTTCGGCCTTGTGGATCAGCGCATGCGCGGCGGCCATGCCATAGCGGTCGCCCAATACGGCGTCGGGAATGGCGGCGGCCGACGGCATGGAATGGCAATCGATCAGCACGGCGCAGCCGAAGCGGTTGCGCGTCTCGTCCAGAAGTTTGGCCAGCGCGGCATGATAAGGACGATAGAGGCGCGACAGCCGCATCTCCGCTTCATGCGCCGGCAGTTTGCCGGAATAAATCTCCGCGCCGTCGCGCACGATGCGCGGAATCACGCCCAGCCCCGCGTTCACCCGCGTGCCCGGCGTATCGATCGCAACGTTGAGCGGCTCTGCGAACATCGCCGGATCGAGCTCGCCCGGCGCGCGATTGGCATCGAGATAGGCGCGGGGAAAGCGCGCGGCGATCATGGGCGCGCCCAGCGCCACCGCGCTCGCAAACAGTTTGTCGACAAAGGCGTCTTCGGAGCGGCGCAAGCCGATGGCGCCCAGCCGGCTCGCGGCGACGAAGCTGTCGGGATAGACCCGGCCGGAATGCGGAGACGCGAACACGAACGGCACAAGCTGGCGTTCGGGCATCGCCAGATCGAAGGCGTGTTCGAACAGGCTGCCCAGCGCGGGGTCGCCCGCCGGGAACGTGTTTCCGCCTTCTGTGCCGCTGAATGTCATGCCGTGTTCGCTGCTGCTTTCGCGGCAAGTGGATCACCCCGGACGCCTCCCGATCAACCCTTTGCCGCGGGCGGACAAGCGCCCGCGTTAACGGCGTTTACGGCCCGCCGGTTATAGGCTTTATTCCGGGCGAGGGGGCCGGACGGCTATGGCGCATATCTTACTGGCGGAAGACGACGAATCGCTCCGGCGCTTCCTCGCGGCTGCGCTGGTGAAGGCCGGTCATACCGTCACCGATTTCGGCGACGGTGACGCAGCGTTCGATTGCCTCAAAGGCTTCCGTTTCGACCTGCTGCTGACCGACATCGTCATGCCCGGCATGGACGGGATCGAGCTTGCCAAGCGCGCCGCCGAGATGGACCCGAAGCTCAAGATCATGTTCATCACCGGCTTCGCCGCCGTGGCGCTGCATCCGTCGTCGCAGGCGCCCAAGCAGGCGAAGGTTCTTTCCAAGCCGTTCCACCTGCGCGAGATCGTGCAGGAAGTCGAGCGCATGATCGCCGCCTAACCGCCCGCAACCGTTGAATTTCAACGCTTCTCTTCCCACATCTCAGGTGAAGCAAGCGGCGCCGAGGGCGACGTGCAGTTGCAAGTCCTCCGCCCGCATGGAGGCCTGCGATGTTGAGAGTTCCCTTCGCGCCCGTTGCGCAGCCCGCCGGAAAAGATCCCCGCCGCTGGATCGCCATCGGTTTTGCAGGCGCCGTGAATCTGGCGTTGCTCTACGGTCTGGGCAGCGGTCTTGCGATCCGTTTTGTCGAGCAGCTTCCCTCCGTGCTGGAAGTGAACGTGGTGGAGAAGCAGCCGCGCGTCGCCAATCCCACGCTTCCGCAGCCGCCTGCGCCGGAATTCGCCGCGCCGCAAAGCATTCCCCAAATTCCGGTGCCGAAAATCGTCATCGCCCATGCGCCGCCGGCACCGCATGCCATCACCGCCGTGGCGGTGGAGAAGCCCGTTGCGACGCCGCAACGCGTAGCGCCGTCGACTCTCACGCCCGTGAAAGCGGCACCTGTAATTGCGCCGACATCCGCGCGCGGCATCGAAGGCACGCACACCACGCCGCCTTATCCGCCGGTCGCCTTGCGGCTTGGCGAGGAAGGCACGGTGCGTCTGCACATCGCGCTGGATAGCACCGGCAGAATCGAAAGCGTGCGCGTCGCGAAAACAAGCGGCAGCGAGCGTCTCGACAATGCGGCGGTGAACTGGGTCGCGAAGCATTGGCGTTATGCGCCCGCCACCCGCGACGGCAAGCCCGTGGCGTCTTCCGTTCTGGCCGATGTGCGGTTCGACCTCCAATACGCGCGCTGAACGTCTCACATTCGTTCCGTGAAAACGCCGCGCAATAACCCGCCAGGCGCCACAATTCAGCGTTGTCATACTGGGGTCGCGGCAACGCCGGGGCGAAGTTCCGGTGCGGCCCGTGAAATCGTTTGAACGGGAGAAGGACCATGAACAATCCCGCTTTGATGCTGCATCCGCCGCTGGCGCAAGCGAATGCCGGCTGGCGCCGTTATGCCGGCATCGGACTTGCCGTAACGCTGAATGGCGTTCTTGTGTGGGCGCTTGCAAACGGGCTTGCGATCAAGCTGACCAAATATGTTCCGCCTGTCTTGGAAACGCGCGTGATCGACACGCCGCAGGCGCAGCCGAAACAGGTTGTGCCGCCGCCGTCGCCGAAGATGGAAAAGGTTCTGCCGACAGAACAGATGCCAGAGCCTGTGATCCAGATCGCGCCGGACCCGGCCGCGCAGACCATTCAAGTACCGCAACAGCAGACACCGCCGGTGCCACCGGCCGATGCGTCCGCGTCCGGCCTGACCAACACGCACACCACGCCGCCCTATCCGCCGATGGCGCGCAGGCTGGGCCAGCAAGGCACCGTTGTCCTGGCGATCACCGTGGGCGCGGATGGCGCGGTATCGGCGGCGCAGATCGCCCGATCGAGCGGCTTTCCGGAACTCGATCAGGCGGCGCTGGAATGGGTGAAAGCGCATTGGCGCTACAAGCCCGCGATGCAGGGCGGCGTGGCCGTGCCTTCCACCACCCAGGCCGCGGTGAAATTCGACTTGCGCCAGGCGCATTAAGCCGGGTTTTGCCGGATTCTTCTCGCCGGGCGGTCCGATGGGCCGCCCGGCTTGCTTTGTTCAGGAGCCGGAGGCTATACGTGCCGCCCCGTTTGGACGGGCGCGTAGCTCAGCGGGAGAGCACTACCTTGACATGGTAGGGGTCACAGGTTCGATCCCTGTCGCGCCCACCATACTTAAGTATATGATATTACTTAGGTAATTTGTTCTATACACAGAATATGATGTGGCACTGGTTCCGCGCGTTATCGGACCACGGCGT
>JAFECN010000296.1 GCA_018242145.1 Pseudomonadota bacterium | reverse complement strand
TCGGCCAGGTGACGGGCGCCCTGATCGATGCGCAGAAGCAGCATGCCAGCGGCGGCCCGCTGGCCGAAGCGATCGACTGGAACCGCAAGCTCTGGCGCACGCTCGCCAGCGATTGCCTGGACGACCGCAACCAGCTCCCCCGCGAAGTGCGCGCGCAGATCGTGTCGCTGTCCTTATGGGTGTCGAAATACTCCAAGCAGGTGACGCGCACCGGCGCGCCGATGGACCCGCTGATCGAGGTGAACCGCACGATCATGCAGGGCCTGCAGGGCGCGGCCTGAAAAGACGGAGAAGCCGTTTTCCGAAAAACGCCGGTCCCTCGCGGGGCCGGCGTTTTTGCTTGGCACAGCAACCGCTTGCGAAAGGGAAGGACGATGTCAGTCCGCCAGAATACGGCGACAGGATACCTATTGCAGCAAAGAAGCGCGCCGGGGTGAATATGTATCCTGTCGCCGTATTGCCGTTACCGATTACCACACATGTTTGCCGAGGCGTAAATTTGGAGGACGCGATCACTGACAACGCAAACATCACTGATCCGTTCACCTATAGGTAAGCTGTGCGGCCGGCAGAGTTGCATAACGTCATTTCTCTCAGAATAGGTGAAGCAGTGAAGAAGTATATTCTGTTCGATCACGACGGCGTGCTCGTTGACACGGAGATTTGGTATTATAGAGCGGCAGAGCGCGCGCTCGCGGAAATAGGCTTTGTTCTGGATAAGGAGCAGTACCTTGAAGACATGGCGCGGGGACTTGGTAGTTGGGCGCGAGCCAAGGCGGCAGGTATAAATGAACAGGATCTCAGATCACGACGTGCCGCCCGTGACGCTTACTACCAAGATTATCTGAGGCACGAGAGCATAGAGATCGACGGCGTCGTCGATGCGCTTGCGGAACTTTCGCAGTATGCCCGCTTGGCTATCGTGACCACTGCAAAGCGTTCAGACTTTGATCTAATCCATGAGAACCGAAATATTCGTCGATACATGGAGTTCGTTCTTACCCGCGAGGATTATAACCTCGCCAAGCCGCACCCAGAACCGTACTTAACTGGCTTAGCTCGTTTTGAAGCCAGTAAAGAGGCCGCTTTGGTTGTTGAAGATTCGGGTAGAGGGCTGAATTCAGCCGTGGCAGCGGGGATCGACTGCGCGGTTGTCTATAATGAGTTCACGAAGGCGCACGACTTCTCCGGTGCAAGCTATCGCATCAACTCGCTAATTGAGTTGAAGAGCATAATCGTCAATGCTAGCTGACGCACTCGCTTTGGTTGCCATTAGCCTGTTCGTGGTCGGCATCTTTGCGGCGTGTATTATTGAATCGTCTGCACGGAATCCGGGAATACGCGGGAATACCGGAATACGGCGACGGGATACCTATTGCAGCAAAGAAGCGCGCCAAGGGTGAATATGTATCCCGTCGCCGTATTCCCGCTTGCGAAAGGGAAGGACGATGTCAGGCCGCCATCATGTCGAATTCGACATGCACACGGTCATAGGGGAATTCCACGGCGCCCTTTTCCGTCCGCTGCAAAACCCCCGAATTGACCAGCAGCGTCACATCCGAATGAACCGCCTTGAAATCGCGAGCGACACGGCGCGCGACTTCCCGGATCGTGAGCGGGCCCGCTCCGGTCATGGCATGCACGATCTCCATTCGCTTGGGCGCCAGCACACGCCAAAGCGTGCTCAGATCCTCAAATGAGATCCGGTCATCGCCCGCCTTGCGCTGGCCGCGCGCGGCCGCCAGGATTCGGCGCGTTACGTCGGTTTGCGTTTCGATGCCAAGAATAACCGTCCGCATGCTCTATCTCCGTTCATTCACGTCGCGCCAGAAATCCGACAGCAACCGCTCCAGACTCCGGAACACATAGGGGGCTTCGACGCCATCCAAATGGCGGTGGTCCCCCTTGCCGCGCTCATTGTCGTAGCGCACCCGACACACACCACCCACGACATAGGCCAGCCGGTATTTGTAGCCATGGATGCTGCCCGGGACCGGGGCAGGCACCTGCCACACAACCAATTCCGCAAAGCCGGAGCCTACGGCAAGCCGGGTCCGCGTGATTTTTCGCGCCTCCGCCACTGATGGAGTCAATTACATCAGCACAACGCTGATGTCAACGCATCCATCACCCGGCCGATGCGCCACGCCGCAGCAGCTTCAACGCAATTCCGCCGTCCCGGACAGGTTCTGCCGCAGGGTAAAAATTGCCTGCAAAAAATCCGTTAATATCATAAATTACCATAATGATATCAGATACTTAGCAAGTTAAACCGCTGGCACAAAGGTTGCGCTGGGAGGGGCGGGGCATTGTGCCCTGCGGCCGGCAGAAGGCCGGCCTCACTCGAGAATGGGATGGAGAATCCTCGATGATTAGCGTCAACACCAACAGCGGCGCGATGGTGGCGCTGCAGTACCTCAACCAGACCAACGCCCAGCTTCAGACCACCCAGAATGCCATCAACACGGGCCTGAAAGTTGCCAGCGCGAAGGACGACGGCGCCACCTACGCCATCGCCCAGAACATGCGTGGCGATGTGGCTGGCTACTCGGCGGTGACCGACAGCATCAACCGCGGCATTTCCTCGGTGGATGTGGCCCTTTCCGCGGGCCAGTCGATCTCCGACCTGATGATCGAAATGAAGCAGAAGGCCCTGTCAGCCTCCGACGCCTCGATGGATACCGCGAGCCGTCAGGCGCTGAACGAGGATTTCGAAGCGCTTCGCGATCAGATCACCTCCATCGTCAACAACGCCGAGTTCAACGGCTTCAACCTCATCGACGGCTCGGCCACGCACGGCATCTCCGTGCTGGCGTCTTCGGACGGCGCAAAGCGGATCACCGTTCAGAGCGAGAATATGAGCCTGAGCGGCGGCATCGTCATGTTCGGTGCGGCTGCGTCGATTTCGACGCAGGCGCAGGCTTCCGCGATGATCGCCACGGTCGAGACGTCGTTGACCAACGTCAACAGCGCACTCGCGCGCCTTGGCAGCGGTTCCAAGAAGCTCTCCGTCCAGGCGACGTTCGTCCAGAATTTGTCCGACACGCTCACCACGGGCATCGGCAATCTGGTGGACGCCGATATGGCGACCGAAAGCGCGAAACTTCAATCCTTGCAGGTCAAGCAGCAGCTTGGCGTGCAGGCGCTGTCGATCGCGAACCAGTCGCCGCAGGTCATCCTCTCGCTGTTCAAATAACCTGCACGAACGGAAAACCCTTGGGAAATATGGGGCGGAGCGGCCGGGGCAATTCCCCGCGCCGCTCCATTCTTTTCCGGCGGCATTCCAGGCGAATTCGCATTGGCTTTGATTCAAAACCCGGCAGAAATTTCCTCCAACCCGGCAACAATTTCCCCTTAACCGGTAAATCCTGCCCGGTAAGAAACGCACCCCGGCAAAATCGCGCAGCACGGCTTTTGCCGCGCGTCTGAAAATCGAGAGTTAGCAAAACGTAAAACGCCTCCGGCACGGCGCTTGCGATTGGTCCTGCGGGGGAAGAACGCCCCCGGAGCAAAACGCTCACAACAGATGCCAGAACGGAGGCAAGAATGATTAGCGTCAACACCAACAGCGGCGCGATGGTTGCGCTGCAGTACCTCAACCAGACGAATTCGCAACTTGAGAAGACCCAGAACGCCATCAACACGGGTCTCAAGGTCGCTTCGGCGAAAGACGACGGCGCCACCTACGCCATCGCGCAGAACATGCGCGGCGACGTGGCCGGCTATTCCGCCGTTACCGACTCCATCAACCGCGGCACCTCGTCCGTGGACGTGGCGCTGTCGGCCGGCCAGTCGATCTCCGACCTGCTGATCGAGATGAAGTCCAAGGCGCTTGCCGCGTCCGACTCTTCGCTCGATACCGCCAGCCGCGCCGCCATGAACGAAGACTTCACGGCGCTGCGCGACCAGATCGCCACCGTCGTGCAGAACGCGGTGTTCAACGGCTTCAACCTGATCGACGGCTCCGCCACGCACGGTATCTCCGTGCTGGCTTCCGCGGACGGCAGCAAGAAGATCACGGTTGCGTCGCAGAACATGAGCCTCGGCGGCTCGATCGTTTCGGTCGGCACTTCCGGCAACATCGCGACGCAGTCCGCAGCGGCTTCGATGGTCGACACCGTCGAAAACTCCCTCAAGGCCGTGAACAGCGCGCTGGCGCAGTTGGGCTCGGGCTCGAAGAAGCTGTCGATCCAGGCGACGTTCGTGCAGAACCTGTCCGACACGCTGCAGACCGGCATCGGCAACCTGGTGGACGCCGACATGGCGACCGAAAGCGCCACGTTGCAGTCCTTGCAGGTCAAGCAGCAGCTTGGCGTGCAGGCGCTGTCGATCGCGAACCAGTCGCCGCAGGTTGCGCTCTCGCTGTTCCGGTAAGCACATCGCGGCGGGGCGGCAAACCGCTCCGCCGCAGCTTTCCGGGACGCGTGAGCGGGAATACCCGCCACGCCCCGGGGCGTTTGGGCTTATCGCCGGTGGGATCGATAATAAGAAACGGGGCGGAGTTTCAGCCGGGGGGCAGAAACTCCGCCTTCTTCTTTTTTGGATTCGAAAATCAGAAGCCCAGGATATTGCCCAGCGCGTTCGTCACGCGCTCGACATCGCTCAGGCTCATCGCCGCGAACAGCGGCAAGCTCAATGCGCGTTCGTAATAGCGGTCGGCGCCGGGCAGAGACAGATCGCCATAACGCTGGCGATAATAGGGCTGGCGGTGAACCGGGAAGTAATGCACCTGGCTGCCGATGCCGTCTTTCGCCAGTTCGCGCATCACCGTGGCGCGGCTGAGGCCGGCGCGCGCGAAATCGATCCTTGCGGCATAGAGATGCCAGGCCGGTAGAGAAGCGCGCGTGCGCGCGGCGGGGCGCAAGAGCGGCGCAAACGGGGCAAGCAGCGTGTCATAGGCCTGCGCCAGCGCGCGGCGGCGAGCAACGAAGCGGCCGAGTTTGCCGAGCTGCGACAGGCCCAGCGCGCACTGGATGTCGTTGGCGCGCCAGTTGAACTCGGGCTCGACGCATTCGTAGTACCACGGGTTCGGCGTGCCGTCGGCGTCGAAGGCATCGGCGGTGCTCACGAATTCGTCGAGCCGGCGCGTCATGCCGTGATTGCGCGCGCGCACAAGACGCGCCGCCATCTGCGGATCGTTGGTGGTGACCGCGCCGCCCTCGCCCATCGCGATGGTCTTGACCGGGTGGAAAGAGAAGACCGTCAGGTCGCAGAATGTGTTGGCGCCGATCTGGGACAGCGTGCCGTCTTCGGCGACGAAGCCGGTGCCGATGGCGTGGCAGGCGTCGTCCACGATCTTCGCGCCTTGCGCGCGGGCGACCCTGGCGATGGCTTCGATATCGCCGCACTGGCCGTTCAGATGAACATTGAATACCGCATCGGCATGACCGGCGCGGGCGAATGCGGCTTCCAGATCTTCCGGCCGCATCAATCCGGTTTCCGGATCGACATCGGCGAAGACGATCTCCGCGCCG
>JAFECN010000295.1 GCA_018242145.1 Pseudomonadota bacterium | reverse complement strand
GCTTCGCGGCGGCAGGAGAAACGCCGCCAGTTCGCGCAGGATTTCGGGCCCGCGATAGCCGAGCTGGCCGCGCATGCGCGCATCGTAATCCGCCGAGAACTGATCGAAGAGATGGCGCACATAGCGCGGATCGGACCGCGCCTGCCCGCGCGCCGCTTCGGCTTGCGCGATGGCGTTTCGCAACTCGTCCGAGACGTTTTCGATCTGCGCGTAGATCTCCAGCGCCCGTTCGGGCTCGCCTGCGTCGAGCCATGCATGGCCCAGACCGATGCGCGCGAAATCCAATGACGGATCGAGCCGCAGCGCGCGCTGAAATTCGCCGATGGCGGTGGGCAGATTGCCCGCGACACGCAGCGCCTCGCCCAGCGACGACGCGGCGCGGGCGACCGAGGGATTGAGGAGCGCGGTTTCGCGCGCCGCCCGCACAGCCTCGCCATGGTCGCCGGCGGCGAGCAAGGCATGCACCAGCGTGAAGCGCGCCAGCAGCCCGCCGCGCCCCCGCTCGATCAGATCGAACAGCAGCGTTGCCGCTTCCTTCGGGCGGCCCTGCGCGATCAGGTCTTCGGCGGTGTCGAGCGGGTTGCCGTCAGCTTGCAAGCGTGCATTTGCCGTTGTTGAGGACCACGACGTCGCGCTCCTTCACCTTGGAGCGGAAGGAGACGACGTTTCCGTCCACCCACATCTCGGTGACGATCGTTTCGCCCGGGAACACCGGTGCGGAGAAGCGCACATCGAAGCCCGTGATCTTCGTGGGATCGTATTTGCAGATGGTGGAGATCACCGACCGGCAGGCCGTTCCATAGGTGCAGAGCCCGTGCAGGATCGGCTTGGGAAAGCCTGCCATCTTGGCGACGTTCGGGTCGCGATGCAGCGGATTGCGGTCACCCGACAACGCATAGAGGAACGCCTGATCGGGGCGCGTATCCGCCTCATGCACGACTTCGGCGGCGCGCGTCGGCAACGTGTGGGGTTCTGGCGCGCCTTCCTTCGGGCCGCCGAAACCGCCGTCGCCGCGCGCGAAGGTGGTGCTGACCAGCGTGCAGAGCTTGTCGCCCGACGCCTTGTCCTTCATCACGCGCTCGGTGACGATCACCGCGCCCTTGTCCTTGCCCTTGTCGAAGGCGCCCAGCACGCGCTCATCCAGAACGACATCGGCGGCGATGGGAAGCGGCTTGTGCATGGCGATGCGCTGCTCGCCATGCACCACCATCAGGTAGTTTATGTCGGCCTTCGCCAGCAGGCTGCCCGCGCCCCAGCCGATCACGGTCGCCATCGTCGGCACGGTCTTCAGGCCGTTCTCATAGACGAAGGGAAGCTCGTTCATGTTCATCGGATCGCGCATGAAGCCGATGCCCAGCGCGTAGAGCATCGTCTCGCGGTCGCGATAGCTGGCGGCCACGCCGGTGGATTTCGCCTGCATGAGCGCGTCGTAATTGATGGGCATGTCCGTCGTCCTCGATATTTCCGCTGCGGGAGTAGAGCGCCAGAAGGCCGCTCCCCGCAAGCGCGGCGGCGTGATAGGAATGGGCCGGAACGCCACCGGAGAAACGCCATGACCTATCGCTGCTTCAACGTCGAGATCGCCGACGGGATCGCCCATATCCAGCTCAAGCGCGGCGACGAGCTGAACACCATGGTGCCGGAATTCTGGCGCGAATTGCCTGAGATCGTGACCGACATCGACGCCAACGCGAAGGCGCGCGTGATCGTGATTTCCTCCACCGGCAAGCATTTCTCCGGCGGCATGGACCTTTCGGTGTTCACGAGCGGCAACAGCGCGGGCACCTCTGCCGCTGCGTCAAAGGAGGAGCGCGGACGGGTGCGGGCGAATTTGCGCCTCTCCATTCTCGACATTCAGGAGACGTTCAACTGCCTGGAACGCGCGCGCATGCCGGTGCTGATGGCGATTCAGGGCGGCTGCGTCGGTGGCGCGGTGGATTTCGCCTCCGCTTGCGATTGCCGTTACGCGACGGAAGATGCGTTCTTCGTGATTCAGGAAATCAACATCGGCATGACCGCCGACGTCGGCACCTTCCCGCGCCTGTGCAAGCTGATGCCCGAAGGCATGGTGAAGGAGTTGGCGTATGCGGGCCGCCGGCTGCCCGCGAAGAAGGCGATGCAGTTCGGCCTCGTGAACGATGTGTTCGCCACGCAGGAGGAGATGCTGAAGCATGTGATGGCGCTGGCGAAGGACATCGCGGAGAAATCGCCGCTGGCGGTGCACGGCTCCAAGGTGATGATCAACTACGCGCGCGATCATTCGACGGCGGACGGCCTCGACTACATCGCGATCTGGCAGGCCGGCATGTACAACCCGGAAACCGACATGCGCGAAAGCTTCGTGGCAAAGGCGGAGAAGCGCGCACCGCAGTTCGGCGATCTTCTGCCCAGACGCAAAGGATTGGGGGCAGCCTGAAATAAGGTGTGAAGCGTTGTGGCAAGTTCGACACAGGCTGATCGCGGATAGCGATCCGATTTTGGAAGCCGCACATGCAAAGCCTTGAATAACGCCGAAGCCCACACACATTCGAGCCGGGTTGAGAGAAGGAACTCGAATGTCAACTATATCCAAGCCCATCGCGGCAGGCATGGTCGCGGGGCTGCTTTTGGTTTCAACAACCTCGTCGTTTGGCATCGTTAGACGTCACGATGTCAGCGATGAGCATTATCGCGTTTCGGCGCGAGATTTACCGGCATTGGCCAATCTGCCTTATGAAGGTCATGGCGCGTTGATTGCTCCCACATGGGTGGTGACTGCCGCGCACGCCGTGAGCTACATGCAGAGCCATCCCGAGGACTGGTTCGTCACGATCGACGGCAAACGCAGAGCGGTCGCGCGCATAATTGTGTATCCCGATTATGCAGCGGCCGCTTCAGCCTGGGATGAGATGTTCAAACCGCTGTTCAGCAAGCAGAATCCCTTTGACGCCGCTGCATGGCAAAAGCGATACGAAGTTGCGATGAGCAATATGCATGACATCGCATTGCTCCAATTGGCGGCACCGGTCACGGACGTGAAACCGATGCCGTATTATACCGGCTCGGCGGAAGCCGGCAGAATTGCCGAAATCTTCGGAGCGGGAGCGACCGGCACAGATTTGACGGGGGCGCCTGACGATGCTCCGCATCGCGGCCCGTTGCGCCGGGCCGAAAATCGTATCGTCAGCGCGCACGGCCCTTGGCTCCGATATGTATTTGACTGCAGCAACTCAGCTCTTCCCTTGGAAGGCGTCATTGCTGGTGGCGACAGCGGAGGCCCAGCTCTCATCAATGTCAACGGGCAGTGGACTCTGGCCGGCGTGACGCACGGCCTTGACGGAACGCTTCAAGACGATCTGGCGGTTCGGGCAGGAACCTTTAAGCAAGGCGTATGCGGACAAACATTTGCGAGCACGCGCATATCCTATTTTGCAGGCTGGATCGCCAACACCATCCGTTCCGCCCCCTGAGTCGCCATTGGACAAGCCGACGGCTTCATAGGTCGCGCTTGGATCGGAGGTGAGATGCTGTCGTTGTGCGCGATTCAGCGGCGGTGCGGCAGCGTGACGGCGGGGCCTTCCGCCCACACATCGGTGAGCGGCACGCCGTGTTTCTCGATCACGCCTTGCGCGTGCTCATACCCTTCGGCGACGGCCTGATCGAATTTCTTCCAGTCGCGCAGACCGATGTCCGGCAGCGGCGGCTCGAAGAGATAGTTCACCTGCTCGCGCACCAGACGGCGCTGCGCCTCGGAACCGACGGTGCCGGACCGCATCAGGATGGAGAGGATCGAGGGCGAGCCGCGCATGCGCTGCCACACCAGCCACCACCACGGGCGCTCGCCATAGCGCTCGTCGGTGACGCGGATGTCGAGTTCGCCGGTGACGTCGGAGGCGATGATGGGCCCGGTCGAGCGCTGCGCCATCACGTCCACCGGCAAATTGTTCATCACGCCGCCGTCCACCAGCAGATGGCCGTGATGGGTCACGGGCGGCAGGATGCCCGGCAGCGCGACGCTGGCGCGCAAGGCGCGCCACAGCGGCCCCGCGCGATGGACATGGATGCGGCCGGAGGTGAGATCGGACGACACGCAGAAGAACGGGCGCGGCATCTCCTCGATGCGGATATCGCCGAAATGCTCGCGCAGCAGGCTCGACACCTTCTTGCCGCGCACCAGCGCGATCAGCGGAATGGTGTAATCGGACAACGGATTGGATTTCACGAACACCTCGCGGGTGCGCGCGATCAATTCGTCCAGGCTCCATTCCAGCGCGATGCCGGCGGCGATGATGCCGCCCATGCTGGTGCCGCCGAGATTGTCGAACGGAACGCCCGCTTCCATCAGCGCCTTGATGACGCCGATATGCGCGAAGCCGCGCGCGCCGCCGCCCGCCAGCACAAGCCCGATCGCGCGACCGGCGATGAAGCGGGCGAGCCGGCGGATATCGTCCATATTGTGCGCGCGGACGTGATGATGGGATTCGAACAACCCGCTGCGCAGCGCGAAATGCTCCGGCAGCTCTTCGGTATTTCCCGAACGGTGCAGCAACAGAAGCTGCGGCAGGCCCGTGGCGCGTTCCTTGAACGCCGGAAGATCGAGCGGGCGCAGCGGTAACGGCCTGTCGGCATCGGCGAGCAGAAGGATGCGGTCGGCCTGACGCAGGCAAAGCTGAGTCCATGCGCTGTCCGGCGCATCGCCGCGATAGAACACGACATCGTGCGCCGCCTCGAAGGCGTTAAACCATTCGGCGGACTGTTCGGCGGAATTCGCATCCAGCACCGCCGCCTTCGATCCCATCTGCACCAGCACACTGGCGATGCGCCGCGCGATCGGCTCGTCGCCCAGGCCCTCCTGCAACGGAATGAGCGCGAAGGTTTTGGGGCGCACCTTGTCGGACGGGCTCTGCGTCGTCTCTTGCAGGCGCTTCACCAGCACGCGCATGAGATTCATCATCACCAGCGGATGGCGCGCAATGAGGGATTCGAAGCCTTCCTGGCTGATGCGCAGAAGCTCCGTATCGCGCAGCGCGACGAGCTGGGCGGAGTGCGAATCTTCGCCGGAGATCAGCGACATCTCGCCCACAGTCTCGCCCGCCGGAATATGGGCGACGAGGCGCTTGCCGCCTTTCTCGTCGTCCACGAAGACGCCGAGCGATCCGGTGACGACCAGAAACAGCGCGCGATGGTTCTCGCCGTCGCGCTTCAGCAGCATGCCGCCGGGCAGGCCGAACCAGTTGGCTTCCGACAGAAGACGGCGCAACGCCGCGTCGCCAACGTCCGCCAGCAAGGGAAATCCGCGCAGACGCTCGCGCAGGGATTCCGGATAAACCGTCTCGCGGCCAACCTTGAAGGAGGAGATGAAAGCCATGTTCACAGCACCGGCCATTCTTCTACCTCACCAGGCGGTCCAACCGCCATCGACCGGAAGCGCCGCGCCGGTGACGAAGCCGGAAGCCGGGCTGGCGAGGAACAGGAGGGGGCCTGCGATTTCCGCTGCCGCGCCCGTGCGGCCCAGCATGGTCCTGGCGGCAAGGCGCGCGGCGAAAGCCGGATCCTTCTCCGCCACCGCGCTTTGCGGGAAAGGACCGGGCACCAGCGCGTTCACGCGAATCTTCTCCGGCCCGAGTTCGGCCGCGAGATGGCGCGTAAGCTGCAAAAGCGCGGCCTTGGCGGGACCGTAATGCAGCGGACTCGCCTGCTCCGGCCTGGCATAGATGCGGGAGTCGGGCGAGACGTTTGCATACATCGAAGCAATGTTGACAACGCTGGCCTCTCCGGCTGCCGATACGGCGGCACGCATCGCGGGCAACGCTGCCCGGACGAGTTCGAACGCCGCCGTCACCGCGCTACGAAAAGTTTGGTCGAACGCCTCCGGTGCGAGGGCGGCGAACGGCGCCGGTGTCATCGACACGGCATTGTTCACGAGAATATCCAGGCGCGGGCGCGCGGCCATGAAAGCGCGCGCGCGGGCGAAATCGGAAACGTCGAACGCCGCGCGCTCGGCGGAATGGCCTTGCGCTTCCAACTCTTCCGCAAAGGCTTTCAGCTTCGCATCGTCGCGGCCATTGAGGATCACATGCGCGCCGGCTTCGCACAGCGCGCGCACCATCGGCTTGCCCAGATGGCCCGCGGCGCCGGACACGAAGGCGATGCGGCCGCGAAGATCGAAATACTCCGCCGTCATTTCGGCCATTCCGCGGGATTGAGGAGTTGCGCCGGAACGCGCGGCGCACAGCCTTCAATCTCCGCGCAATCGGCCGGGGAGAGCGGACGGCGCGTGGAAAGCCGCAGGTTCGTCTCAAGCTGCTCTTCGGTTTCCATGCCGACGACGACGCCGTCGATCCAGTCCTGCCCGCGCACATAGGCCAGGCAGAAATCGGCGGTGCTGATGCGATCGAACCGGCGCGCCAGCTCGGACAGGAAGTCGATGAGATCGGGCGCATTCACGCCTTCGACCCGCGGCCACACCTTTGCATCGCCCGCGGCAAGAATGCCCTGAAGGAACACGCTGCGGGCATGCACGGTGAGATGGGCGCGCTCACGGATGCGCGCGATCACGCCGCTCTCGCGCCAGCGCCAGTCCAAGAGGTTGAAGGGCATCTGGATATGGCTGACATCGGGGCAATCCAGCACCGACAATGTTTCGTCCGGCGTCTGCACGGAAACGCCCAGCGCCAGCATCGTGCCCTGCTCCAGATGCTCGATCAGGCGCTCCCAGACCCAACCGTGGAAGGTGAACATATGCGCCGCACGGTGCAGCAAAAGGCAATCCAGTTTCGCGCAACGCAGTGCCAGCAGCGAGGCCCAGATGCTGCGATCCACCGCCTCGCGCACGTCTTCGCGCGGCGCGTCCGGCGCCAGTTCGCTCAAAGGCGACAGCTTGGTGACTGTGCGAACGCCCTTGCGCGCTTCCAGCGCTTCGCCCAGACGGCTCTCGCTCTCGCCATAGGCGCGGGCGGTGTCGAATTTCGTGATGCCGGCATCGGCGGCGCGGTGGACGAGTTTCAGCGCCGCGCCATGCGAGGGCATGCCCGTGCGGTTGGCCGCGCCATAGGCCAGACCCAATTGGACAGAACCCAGCACCAGTTCGGCCGGGCGGGCGTCGCGCATCGCGAGAAAGCCTTTATCCCCGCTTGCAGCCTAGGGCCTTATGGTAAATGGGTGGTTACCAGGGGAACTTCGGGTCAGTCCTGCCCGAGGATTTTCCAAAGGCTGGCACAGGAGAAGATGATCTCCTCCCCCACCATGAAATCGCCGCGCAGGAAAAGGATGGAGCGGGTGCGGCGGGTCAGCGTGGGCTGCACCTCCACGATCTCGCCCAGCCTTGCGCCGCGGATGAACTGGCTCTGCATGTTCAGCGTCACCACGTCGGCGCGGTCGCAGGCATCCCAGGCGGCCTGCCCCATCGTCATGTCGGCCAGCGTCATCAGCATGCCACCATGAATGACGCCGCGCATGTTCACATGGCGCTCGTCCACGACGAAGGCATAGCGGCGTTCCAGCTTCTCGCCGGTCTCATAAAGCGGGCCGACGAAATTCTCGAAGGGGTCGATGAGTTTCGTCTCGCGATAGCCCGCGAGCTTTTCGGGCACAGCGCTCATTCTTCCGTGCCGCTGATCTTCCAGACGCCGCTACCGACCATCAGAACGCGCTCGCCGCAGACCAGCTCGCACGACAGAAAGACGATGGTGCGCGTGCGGCGCGTGACCCGCACGCGGCTTTCGATGACGTCCCCCAGCTTGGCCGGCGCGACGAAGTCGCAGGTCAGCGAGACGGTCGCCGTTCCCTTGGCGTCGGAAATCAGCCGGGAGGTCCGGCTCATCGACGTATCCATGAAGGTCATCAGCATGCCGCCATGCACGCTGCCCGATCCGTTCATGTGGTGCTCGGCCGCGGCGAAGGCGAAGCGCTTGACGGCGCCGTCTTCCAGATCCTTCAGCCGGTAGAGCGGCCCCACGAATTTGTTGAAACCGCCGGTGGAGGCGATTTCGGCATCTTCGGGAATGCCAGCGGGTCGATTCACCATGGGATTGCTACAAGGATTGCGTGCCGGTTTCGTGATATGCAGTTTCCCGCTGCAGCGCAACATTGCGTGATCATGCGCGGTTTTGGCGCTTCCCGCTGCGGAAGCGTGGATTGGAAACATGAAATCGCCACACTAGACTGGCACCCGATTACGAGGGGGACAGGCGCAGGACATGTGTTCGCGCCCATAAGCACGAGGAATCCGAAATCCCATGAAGAAGAATTTTCTCCGCGCCGCATTCGTCGCCGCGCTCCTGTCGGCCGCGTCCATCGCCGCCGGCTCGATGATCGCCACGCCGGCCTTTGCCGCAGATCATCTCAGCAAGGACGTGGCAAAGGACCTTCAGGCCGCGCAGGCGGCATTGCAGGGAAAAGACCTCGCCACCGCGATGACGCAGATCAAGGCGGCGCAGGCCGAAACCGACCGCAGCGCCTATGACGATTTCACCATCAACCGCTTCCTCTCCTCGGTCGCCGCGCAGAGCGGCGATTTCGCGACGGCGGCCACCGCCTATGACGGATTCATCAACACCGACTACTTCAAGACCCTGACGCCGGAAGAGCAGAAGGCGGCCTATCACGACGCCACCATCGTGAATCAGAATTCCAAGAACTGGCCGAGGGTGATCCAGTACGGCACCCAGCTCGAAGCGATGAAGGGCCTGGACGATCTCACCGAGACGATGCTCGCGATCGCCTATTACGAGCAGAAGGACAACGTCAACGCGAAGAAATATGCGCAGATGGCGATTGATGCCGCGAAAGCCGCCGGCAAGCAGCCGCAAGAAAACGCGCTCATCATCATGGGCAACATCGAAGGAAAGAGCGATCCGGACGCGGCGCG
>JAFECN010000294.1 GCA_018242145.1 Pseudomonadota bacterium | reverse complement strand
TTTCCGTCGAGATCTGAATCTTCTGGGGATCGAGCGAATCCGGTTCGCCGCCATTGCCGCGGTTGAGGGTTTTGTCGTCAGAGGTGCTGTGGCGCATGCCGCCGCCGCCGAACGAGAAGGCCGCGCCGCCGACAACGGCGACAACAGCCGCGCCGCCCAAAAGGGCGCGCCGGCTGAACCCGGACCGGGTCTGTGCCATCCTGCCTCCTTGCGCTCGCGTAATGCGGGCGCCTCTCGCGCGGCGCGGTGCGGCATCCTATGATCGCAGCGCAGCCGCCCCGCCCGACTGATTTGCGGACGCCATTAAGCCAGAGGGGAGTAAACGAGTGATGAAAATGCGCGTGATCGCGGTAACCACCGCCGGCTTTTTGACGATCGTGGCGGGGCAGGCGCTGGCGGACCCGCGCGAAGATGTGCTCGAAGCGATGGGCAAATGCACCGCGCTGACGGACGACAAGGCGCGCCTTGCCTGTTACGACGCGGTGGCGCCGCGCCTGCGCGATGCGCTGAACAAGCCGCCGGAAACGCTGGCGCATCCGCCGACGGAAGAGGAACAGAAGTCGTGGTTCGGCTTCAACATCGGCAATTGGTTCAACGGCAACGCGCCGCCCGAGGCGCAGACCAAGCCCGGAGAGTTCGGGGGCGAGAATCTTCCCGCCAAGCCCGCGCCGAGCGAAAGCGCCGCAGCATCGCCGCAGCCTGTCGAGATCAACAGCATCACCGCCACGGTCACGGAATATTCCTTCAATCCCTTCGGAAAGTTCATCGTCTTTCTCGACAACGGGCAGGTGTGGAAAGAGATCGACACGGGGACCGCGCATTTCACCAAGGGCGGCCCCAATACCGTGCGGATCGAGCGCGGCATGCTGGGCAGCTACAATCTGTATGTGAACGACAGCAACAAGCTCTTCAAAGTCACGCGCGTGAAGTGAACTACGCCGCGTCGTGCTCGGCGACGAAGTGGCCGGTGGCCACTTCGATCAGCCGGGGGCGGTATTGCTCCGCATCCGGGTCGTCGATCACCTTCGATTGCAGGAAGGTGAGTTGCGCGCGGCTGTCGAGCGGCGACGGAAGCTCGCCCGCGAGCGTGACATGCGGCTTGCCGCGCTCCGCCTTCGGATCGGGCACGGGCACGGCGGCGATGAGCGCGCGCGTGTAGGGATGGCGCGGGTCTTCGTAGATGGAGTTGCGGTCGGCCAGTTCCACGATACGGCCGAGATAGAGGACCATCACGCGATGTGCCACCTGCCGCACGACTGACAGGTCGTGGCTGATGAAGATCATCGACATGCCGAATTCGGCCTGCAGGTTGAGGATCAGGTCCACGATCTGCGACTGGATCGAGGCGTCGAGCGCGCTGACCGCCTCGTCGCAGACGATCAGTTTGGGCTTGATGATCATCGCGCGCGCGATGCCGACGCGCTGGTTCTGGCCGCCGGAGAATTCGTGTGGGTAGCGGTTGATCCATGCCGGATCGAGGCCGACGCGGCTCATCATGCTGCGGACCTCATCCTGCACATCCGCGCGCGAAAGTTCCGGGCGCAAGCTGACAAGCGGCTCGGCGATGGATTCCCCGATGGTCATGCGCGGGTCAAGGCTCGCCAGCGGATCCTGAAAGACGATCTGAAGTTCCTTGCGCAGGTTGCGCATGTCCGGACTTTGCAAATCCGCCAGGTCGCGCCCGGCCCAGACGACGGCGCCGTGGGTCTTGGCGATCAGCTTCATCACGGCGCGGGCCAGCGTGGACTTTCCGCAGCCGGACTCACCGACGATGCCCAGTGTTTCGCCCTGGCGCAGCGAAAAGCTCACGCCATCCACGGCGCGCAAGGGCTTGGTCTTTGAAAACAGGAGGCCGCCGGTCTTGATGGGGAAATAGACTTTCAGGTCTTCGACATCGAGAAGCTGTGTTTCCGCCCCGATGGTCGAAAGCGGTTGCAGGATCGCATGGCCCTCGCGCACGGGGCGGTCGATGCGCGGCATCGCATCGAGCAATGCCCGGGTGTAGTCGTGCTTCGGCGCGTAGAACACCTCGTCGGCCGTGCCGCTTTCGACGACCTCGCCCAGCCGCATCACCTGAACCTTGTCGGCCATGCCGGCGATCACGCCCATGTCGTGGCTGATGAGCACGATGGCGGTTTTCAGTTCCTTCTGGAGGTCGCGCATGATCTCCAGGATCTGCGCCTGCACCGTGACGTCCAGCGCGGTGGTCGGTTCGTCCGCGATCAGCAGGTCCGGCGCGCAGACAGTCGCCATGGCGATCATCACGCGCTGGCGCATGCCGCCGGACAATTCGTGCGGATATTGGCCCATGCGGTTGCGCGCTTCGGACATGCGCACCAGATCGAGAATCTCCAGGCACCGCTTCTGCGCTTCGGCATAGGGAACGTGCTGATGGGTGCGCAACGCTTCCATCATCTGCGCGCCGATGGTCATGTGCGGCGTGAGCGCGGTCAGCGGGTCCTGGAAGATCATGGTGATCTTGGAGCCGCGCACCTTGTTGAGCGCCCTTTGCGGCAGGCCGAGCAGTTCCTTGCCGCGATATTTCACGCTGCCGGTGGCGCGGCCGTTGGCGGTGAGAAGCCCCAGCGCGCCGAGGAAAAGCTGGCTCTTGCCGGAGCCGGATTCGCCCACGATGCCGACGCATTCGCCCTCGTGGATGTCGAAGGCGAGATTGCGGACGGCATGAACCTCCTGATCGTGCGTGTCGAACAGGACGTTGAAATCGCGGATCTGCAGGATCGGCTTGCTCATCTCACCGATCCTTCGGATCGAGCGCATCGCGCAGGCCGTCGCCGATGAAGTTGAAGCAGAACAGCGTCACCGCCATGAACAGCGCCGGGAAAATGAGCATCCAGGGCGCGGTTTCCATGTGATCCTTGCCGTCGGCGATCAGCACGCCCCACGACGTCAGCGGGTCCTGAATGCCGAGGCCGAGGAAGGAGAGGAAGCTTTCCGCGAGGATGACGGTGGGGATCGTGAGCGTCACATAGACGACGACCGGCCCCAGCACGTTGGGAATGACATGGCGGCGGATCGTGGCGAAGGTGCCCAGACCCGCGGCGCGCGCGGCCTCGATGAATTCCTTCTGCTTGGTGGAAAGCGTCTGGCCGCGGACGATCCGCGCCATGGTCAGCCATTCCACCGCGCCGATGGCGACGAACAAGAGGAAGAAGTTCTGGTTGAACACCACCATCAGGATGATGACGAAGAAGATGAAGGGCAGGGAATAGAGAACATCCACCAGCCGCATCATCAATTCGTCCACGCGGCCGCCGACGAAGCCCGCGACGGCGCCATAGGTGACGCCGATCAACAGGCTGACCAGCGTGGCGACGACGCCGACCGACAGCGACACCCGCGCGCCATAAAGAACGCGGACGAAGAGATCGCGGCCGTTCTGGTCCATGCCGAAGATGTGCCAGCCGCCCGCGAAGCAGGCCGCGTCGCCGCCCGGCCACCAGTCCGGCGCGCAGGCGATGTTGGCGTAGTCGATATCCGCATAGCCATAGGGCCAGAAGAACGGCACGACGATCGCCACCAGCGCGATGACCGACAGAACGATGATGCTGGCGAGCGCGGCGCGGTTCTTCACCAGGCGGCGGCGCGCATCCGTCCACAGGCTGCGGCCTTCGATATCGAACGCGCGCTCGATGACCTCGGTGTTGCGGGCGACGATTCCGGATGCGCTCATCAGGCGAACCTCACGCGCGGATCGAGCAGGGCATAGAGAATGTCGGCGATCAGGTTCAAGAAGATGACGAAGGCCGCGTAGCAGATGACCACGCCCATCACGAGCGTGTAGTCGCGGTTGATCGCGCCTTCCACGAAATAGCGGCCGATGCCCGGTATGCCGAAGATCGTCTCCACGATCAGCGAGCCGGTGAGAAGCCCGGCGATGGCGGGGCCGAGATAGCTCACCACCGGCAACAACGCCGCGCGCAAGGCATGGCGGAGGATGACGGTGTGGTTGGGCAGGCCCTTGGCGCGGGCCGTGCGCACATAGTTGGAGCGCAGGACTTCCACCATGCTGCCGCGCACCAGCCGCGAGATGATGGCGACCTGCGGCAGCGCCAGCACGGTGATGGGCAGGATCATGTTGGCAAGCGCGCCGCCATTCCATCCGCCGGCCGGCAGATAGAAATCGTGTCCGAAGAAATGCAGGCCGTAGATGCCGAAGATCAGCGCCAGCACCGGCGCGGTGACGAAGGTGGGGATCGTGATGCCGATCATGGCCAGGCCCATCACGCCGTAGTCCGTCGCCTTGTTCTGGTTCAGCGCGGCGATGGTGCCCAGCGAAATGCCCAGCGCGATAGCGAGAAGGATCGCCGAAATGCCGAGCTTGGCGCTGACCGGCAGGCCAACTTCGATAAGCTGGCTCACGGTGAAGTCGTGGTTCTTGAACGACGGCCCGAGATCGCCATGCATCAACCGTCCGAGATAGATGAGGAACTGCTCCCACACGGGCTTGTCGAGATTGTAGGCGGCGCGGATGTTGTGCTCGATCTCCGGCGGCAGGTGGCGCTGCGCGTCGAACGGGCCGCCCGGCGCGATGTGCATCATGAAGAAGGTGAGGGCGATGATGATGAGCAGCGTCGGAATGGCGCCGAGCACCCGCCGTATCGCATAAGGCCACATGCAGCCGTCTGTCCCCCGCCCTGGATCGACGTGCGCGCCCCCTGAAGCGCGCGCGACGGTCGATTGAGTCTGCCAGTGCTGTCAACGCGTTACGCGGAGCCAGCGCGGCGGCGAAGTATTCGGTTCAAAGCTTTCCCAAAGCGTTAACCAAAGCCGATGTCTGTGCGGAAGCGGACGGAATTTTCTGCCCTGCGCGCAGGCAAATGCCTCCGTTTGCGGCGATTGCTCAGTCCACGGAGGGAAGGTGGAGCGCAGGCTTCAACAATGTTTCAAAACCGCGGCCGGAAATGAGTTCTTGTGTCGCGCCGATGGACGGCGCGAAGAAGCGGTCCTTGTCGAAGCGCGGGCTGCCTTTGCGGATCGCGGCATGGGCCGCTTCCAGCGCGACGGAGCTTTTGAGCGGACGATGGAACTCGATGCCTTCCGCCGCCGCGAGGAGTTCCACCGCCAGGATGTTGGCGGTATTCGTGTTCATCTGCGTGAGCCGCCGCGCGCCGAACGTTGCCATCGACACGAAGTCTTCCTGATTGGCGGAGGTGGGCAGCGAATCCACCGAGGCGGGATGGGCCAGCGATTTGTTCTCCGACGCCAGCGCCGCCGCGGTCACATGGGCGATCATAAAGCCGGAATTCACGCCGCTGTCGGCGGTGAGGAACGGCGGCAGGCCGGACAGCGACGAGTCGATCAGAAGCGCGATACGGCGTTCGGCCAGCGCCCCAATCTCCGAGATGGCGATGGCCAGCGCATCCGCCGCGATGGCAATGGGCTCGGCGTGGAAATTGCCGCCGGACAGAACATCGCCGCCATCGAACACCAGCGGGTTGTCGGTCGCGGCATTCGCTTCCACCGCGAAGATGCCCGCCGCGTAGCGGATCATGTCGAGGCAGGGGCCGAGAACCTGCGGCTGGCAGCGAATGGAATAAGGATCCTGCACCCGGTCGCATTCCAGATGCGAATGGCGGATCGCGCTGCCATCCATCAGCGAACGCAAGATCGCCGCGGCTTCGATCTGGCCTTTCTGGCCGCGTGCTTCGTGGATGCGCGCGTCGAACGGCGTGTCGCTGCCCTTGATGGCGTCGGTGGAGAGCGCACCGGCAATGAAGGCCGCTTCGATATTCGCTTCCGCGCCGAACAGACCCACCAGCGCCAGCGCGGTGGAAACCTGCGTGCCGTTCAGAAGCGCCAGACCTTCCTTCGCCTCCAGCTCGATCGGCTGAAGCCCTGCCTGTCTCAGCGCTTCGGCGCCGGTCATGCGCTTGCCGTTCACGCGCGCGAAACCTTCGCCGATCAGCACGCAGGACATGTGGGCGAGCGGGGCGAGGTCGCCCGACGCGCCGACCGATCCCTTCTCGGGAATCTCCGGCAGAATGTTCCTGTTAAGCAGATCGAGCAGGCGCTCCACCACCACGCGCCGCACGCCGGAATGGCCGCGCGCGAGCGACGAGACTTTCAACGCCATCACCAGCCGCGTGACGGAATCCGGGAGCGGCTCGCCCACGCCGGTCGCGTGGCTGAGCACGAGGTTGCGCTGGAGCAGCTTCAATTCGTTGTCGGGGATGCGCTTCTGCGCCAGCTTTCCGAAGCCGGTGTTCACGCCATAGATCGCCTCGCCCTTGGCGAGCGTGGCTTCCACGGTGGCGCGGCTCTTTTCGATGGCGCTCCAGGCCGATGGCGTGAGCGCCACCTGCGCGGGCGCGTTGGCGATACGCCGCCACAGAGAAAGCCTGGATTTTCCGGGTTCGATGATGAGGTCGGCCATGGTGCGCGTCCGCTGATGCGCGGGTCTTTTCGCTTTCCGTAGGGGCTGGGGCAAGGGCCGGCGGGCGCAGGACTGCATTGACTCCCCGTTTTATATCGTACACCGTACTCGTACGCCGTACGAGGACTTATGCCCCGCATCCTGACCGGAGACAGCATTGAGGCCGTGCGCGCCGAGATCGGCGCGGCGGCGGCGCGGCTTTATGCCAGGGGCGGGCTGGAAGCGGTCACCATGCGCGATCTGGCCAAGGTGATCGGCCGCAGCCCCATGGGCCTCTACCGCTATTTCAAGACCCGCGACGAGATCATCGCTTATCTGCGCGCCGATGCGTTCACGCGCTTTTCCGATGCGCTGGAGAAAGCCTTTGCTTCTGGCCGCGATGCCTTTGCGCGCGCCCGCGCGGTGGGCCGCGCCTACCTGGATTTCGCGCTGAAGAATCCCGGCGCCTACCGGCTGATGTTCGACATGCGGCAGCCGGACGATTCCGAATATCCCGCGCTGGCGCAAGCGGCGGCGCGCGCGAACAAGACGGTGACGCGCCATGTGATCGATCTGGCCGAAGCCGGGATCGTGAGCGGCGATCCGCTTATGATCGGGCAGGCGCTGTGGGCCGCGGCGCATGGCGTGATCGTGCTGCATCTGGCCGGGCGCCTGCCGCCGGAGACCAGTGTGCAGGACTTCTATATCGACACGATGCGCATCGCCTTTCGCGGCGCGCGCGCGACTGCTTCCAGACACTCCCGAAAATCCGCAACACGCTAAGAGGAAACTTCCATGCCGCTGCCCAAAGTCTTCGAAGGCCGGATGCGCCTGCCCGTCATCGGATCGCCGCTGTTCATCGTATCGGGACCGGAACTGGTCATCGCGCAATGCAAGGCGGGGATCGTGGGATCGTTTCCCGCGTTGAACGCGCGGCCGGAGCCGGTTCTGGAAGAATGGATCGTGCGCATCAAGACCGAATTGGCGCAGTGGGAGAAGCAAACCGGCAAGAAGGCCGCGCCGTTTGCCGTGAACCAGATCTGCCATTCGTCCAACGACCGGCTGAAGCACGACATGGACATGTGTACCAAGCATGAGGTGCCGATCATCATCACCTCGCTGCGCGCGCCGAAGGAGATCGTGGAATCCGCGCACAGCTATGGCGGCGTGGTGTTCCACGACATCATCAACATCCGCCATGCCAAGAAGGCTGTGGACGAGGGCGTGGATGGCCTTATTCCGGTGTGCGCCGGCGCGGGCGGACACGCGGGCGTCATGTCGCCCTTCGCGCTGGTGGCGGAATTGCGCAAATTCTGGAACGGGCCGATCGCGCTTTCGGGTTCGATTGCGAACGGACGTTCGATCCTTGCGGCGCAGGCGCTGGGGGCCGATCTGGCCTATATGGGCACGCGCTTCATTGCGACGCGGGAAGCCAACGCGCCGGCGCAATACAAGGACGCGCTGATCGACGCGGCGAGCGGCGGCGACATCGTTTACACCAACCTTTTCACCGGCGTGCACGGCAATTATCTGCGTTCGTCCGTGGTGGCGGCGGGACTAGACCCGGACGATCTGCCCGTCTCCGACAAGTCGAAGATGAATTTCGGCTCCGGCGGCAACACCAAGGCGAAGGCCTGGCGCGACATCTGGGGTTCGGGCCAGGGCGTGGGCCAGATCCACGACGCGCCGACGGTGGAGGAACTGATATCCCGGCTGGAAGCCGAATATCGCGACGCCCGGCAGGCGCTGGCGGCCTGAGCACCGGTCCGCGCTCCGAAGGCGTTGAAAGAAAAAGGCTTTCCGCGCCAGGGCGCGGCTTGATTTTCACGGGGCCGGGACCTAGTTTCCGGCCCCTTCACTTATGTATATGTGCGGTCCCGCACCTGTGCAGTTGTAGCTCAGTTGGTTAGAGCGCCGGATTGTGGATCCGGAGGTCGGTGGTTCGAACCCACCCAACTGTACCACTCGATTTCATTGGTAGATCAGCAGGTTAGCCAAAGTTCGTATATCTTTTTTGCGTGGTTTTTGCGCTTCCATAAAACTCCGCCGATTCCTCAGCATTTCCGGGCTTTTCCGTCAGCTTCCATTTTCTCCGAACGCCACGGAAGCGCCACGGAAAACGCTCTTTGTTCACCGTTAGATCAAGCGTTCCATGCCACGCGCTCGCGCGCGATCTGCGTCTTCGTCGGGCCACAAGTGGCCATACGTATAGAGAGTCATCTTAAGCGTCGCATGACCGATTAGCTTTTGAAGCCGTTTAGGCGTGACGCCCTGTTCAATCTGCAAGCTCGCATAAACGTGGCGCAACAAACTCCATTGAGTGGGGGCTAGTCGTAAAAAGGCATGCCTTAGACGCCGACGACCAACGGAGGACTGGAAAGTCGAAACTCGCAGCTCTTTGTTCGCCTTTTTACTTTCGAACTCGTTCTTTGGAATGCAACGCTTGTAATGCTCCACATGGCGGGCCATGTCGGCGTCGGCCGTTGCGATGCGGATTTCGAGGTCACGCCGGTCCAGGACAAGGCCACTGAATTCCTGGTCGAACAGGGGGGTGATCCGGCGAAACCGTCTGGATCGGCGCCAGCGCGCTCGGCGCCGTTCTGGTCTAGATGTAAGTTGGTCTCTCGAAGGCGGTTAGCCGATGCCGTCACAGTCGTCGAACACATGCATGCTTGGCCGCAACTTCTGTTGCAAGGGCCTTCGTAGCATCGACGGCTGCTCCTGGGCGTGGGTGGGATGATGCAGGAAGAGCGCGCTTGCGACGTCGTGCAAGATGCCTTCCGACGTCTTGCCGAAGCATTCCGCCCCTTTGACAAACACGCTCTCCTGTCTGTTCATAGGCAGTGCGCGCCGCATCTTTCAGTGGGATGTAGGATCAGATTCTTTCGGGGCTAATCGTGATTGACGCGGATATCCGCATATGCGCGACGGAACGCATTCACCGGCACAGGATTGGGCTCAGTATACGATCTTTCAAAGAACTGCCGCTTGATAGCGCCGTCGGGACCCGGCATTCAGAATGTCGCTCAGGTGGCCGCCAGTTCTGGTGAGCCGCGTTGCAGATGATGTTCTAGAATCGGTGCGGAAACGGATGAATAGCGAAAACATCGCCAGCAAGGTTCCCGCGGTC
>JAFECN010000293.1 GCA_018242145.1 Pseudomonadota bacterium | reverse complement strand
TTCCTGCCGGTGCTGCGCGCGAACAACGGGCGGCTGCGGAATTGGCAGTCCCAAATCGGCGCATAGCGTCCCCTATCGGCACAACGTCCCGAAGACGCACAGCCCCGTCGCGGCCGATCACGGTAAATGCGCGGGAAACCCTGGCTCGCGGTCGCGTTCCGGCACAAAACCGGGCCGGATAACTGGCGTGCCCGATGCAAACGGTCCTTTGCGGACCGGATTGCGTTGAGCCCACCATGACCATTCACGAGAACTTTGTTCCGTTCACCGGCGCCTATGGCGCAGCCCAAACGCATTATGTCCATGGCTGGCAGAAGCGCGGTTTCGATCTGGCGCTCGCGATTCCGGCGCTGATCCTGCTGGCGCCGCTGCTGCTCGTTCTGGCGATCCTCATTCGCGCCGGATCGAAAGGCCCCGCGCTCTTCCGCCAGACCCGCCTCGGCATGAACGGCGCGCCGTTCCAGATCCTGAAATTCCGCACCATGACCGTCATGGAAAACGGCGATGTCATCAAACAGGCCGAGATCGGCGATGTGCGCGTGACGCGCGTGGGCGCATGGATGCGCCGCCTCAGCCTCGACGAGCTGCCACAGCTCATCAATGTGATCGCCGGAGACATGTCGCTCATCGGCCCGCGCCCGCACGCGCTGGCCCATGATCGTTTCTATGGCCGCGAAATCGCGGGCTACGACAAGCGCCAGACGGTGAAGCCGGGCATCTCGGGCTGGGCGCAGGTGCATGGCCATCGCGGCGCCACCGTTACCGTGTCGCGCATGCGCGAGCGCCTGGCCTATGACGTCTGGTATGCGCGCAACGCCACGCTGGCGCTCGATCTGGAGATCGTCGGCCGCACCATCGGCGAAGTCCTCACGCAGAGGAATGCCTACTGATGCGCGCGCAGAAACTTCTCGCCCAGCAGATCGCGCAGCCGCGCCGCAGCTATCAGCGCCGCGATCCGGACCGGCTCTACACCGAAGTCGTCGTCGGCGGCATCCGCACGGCCTGCATCGGCCGCGAGCAGATGGGCCGCCTGATGGTGGGCGATTGTCTCGCCGCGCGCAGCAGAGGCCGCAAGGCCCGCCTCGTCTTCGCCTCCAACGGCCACGCCGTTTCGATGGTGCGCAACGACGAACATTTCCGCGAAACTTTCGTCAAGGCCGATATCATTCATGCCGACGGCCAGCCGGTTGTCATCGCCTCGCGCCTTCTGACCGACACGCCCATCCCCGAACGCAGCGCGACGACCGACTTCATCCATGACGCCGCAAAAAAAGCGCGCGAGAACAATCTGCGTTTCTTCCTCTTCGGCTCCACCGAAGAGGTAAACGCTGCTTGCGCGGAGAAGCTTCGCGAGAGCTATCCGGGTCTGAAGATCGTGGGCCGCCGCCATGGCTATTTTTCGGAGGACCAGGAAGCGGCGATCGTGGACGAGATCAACGCCGCCGATGCCGATGTGGTGTGGGTCGCGCTGGGCGTGCCCAAGGAATACGAGTTCTGCGTGCGCAACCGCGAGAAGATCCGCGCCGGCTGGCTGGTGACGGCGGGCGGTTGCTTCAACTTCGTCTGCGGCGACTACCGCCGCGCGCCGCAATGGATGCAGGCGATGAGCCTGGAATGGCTCTACCGGCTGTGGCGCGAGCCGAAAAGGCTGTGGAAACGCTATGCCGTCACAAATCCTATCGCCGCATTTACCCTTTTGACACGCACCATGGCCTACAGGTCGCGGGACTGAACAGGCCACAGATGAGCAACGCCGCGCCACTGACCGCTGCCGCCGGGATGGATCGCGCGAAAGCGCCTTCCGCCCTTGGGACGCTCGTGCCGCTGGTGCTGCACTATGCGTTCAACACGCTGGGACCGATTTCCATCGCCGGGGCGCATTTCCTCACCTCGCTGCTGTTCCTGCACTATCTGCCGCCCGAGCAGTTCGGCCTTTTCTCTTTCGCCTTCGTGGTCGTGCCGTTCGCGCTGTCGATGGGCGGGGCGCTGTTCGGCGCGGCGCTGGTGAATTCCGCCAACGGCAAGGAGCCAATGACGGAGGGCGAACTTGCCGCCTATATGAAAGCCAATCTCGTCTTCGCGGTATTGGCTGCCGTTGCGGTCTTCGGGCTGATGCTGGCGAGCACGGCCGGTATCGCGCTGTCCGCGATCCTGTCGCTCTATGGTGCGCTGATGACGATCCGCTGGTTCGGCCGGTGCCATGCCTATGCCGTGCATCGGATGCCGCGTGCCATTGTCTCGGACCTCATTTACAGCGGCATCCTGGTGAGCGGCCTTGGCGTTCTCCTCGTCACGAACCATCTGACGCCGGTCTTCGCGGCCATCGTGCTGGTGCTGTGCTCGGGCACCGCGATCACCGGCTTCGGCGGCGGTTTCCTGTATGCGCAGGCAAGCGCCCTTTGGCGCGGATCGCTGCGCGCCTTCCTCCCGATCTGGCGCGATCTGGCGCGCTGGTCGCTGCTGGGCGTGATCTCCACCGAATTCACCGCCAACGCGCATGCCTATCTCGTCACGCTCATTTCCGGCCCCAAGGCGTTCGCTTTGTTGGCGCTGGGTTCGCTTTTCATGCGGCCGGTGTCGCTGGTGATGACCGCATTGCCGGATGCCGAACGCGCCACGATGGCGCGCGCGCTGAATGCCGGAAAATTCGGCGACGCGATGCGCACGGTTCTGCAGTTCCGCATCGCCGGTCTTGTGGTGCTGGCGGGAACATCGGTGCTGGCCGCCATCATCCTGCTCTGGTTTCCGCATCTGGTCCTCAAGCGCGGCTACGACGAAGCCAGCGTCGCCGCCGTTCTGTGCATCTGGGTCGCGATCATGGCGATCCGGGCCTTGCGCACGCCGGAGTCGGTGCTGCTGCAAGCGGGCGGCGAGTTCAAGCCACTGGCCGGCGCCAGCGTGAATTCCAGCGTCGTATCGCTGATCTTCACCTCCGGCCTTCTGCTCGCCTTCGGTCCCATCGTGTCGCTCGGCGGCGTGCTGACGGGCGAGATCGTGATGGCGTTGCAGATTTACGCGCAGGCGCGCAGATGGCGAGCGCGCCATGACTGACGTCGTCGTCGCGATTCCGAGCTATCGCCGCCCCAAAAGCCTGGAGCGGCTTCTGCGCGCGCTCGAAAATCTGCACACCCACGCCAACGTCACCATCCTGGTTGCGGATAACGACGCAGACGGCCGTGAAGCCCTGCAAACCTGCGCGGCCATGCGCGCGGGCGGTTATCGCTGGCCCATCGATGCCATTGTGGCGCCGCAACGCGGCATATCCGGCGCGCGCAACGCGCTCGTCGCGCGCGTTCTGGAAAAGCACCCTTGCGATTTCGTCGCGATGATCGACGACGATGAAATGCCGGATGGTGCGTGGCTTGAAAATCTGTTGCGGATGCAGGCCGAAACCGGCGCCGACGCGGTGGGCGGCACGGTTCGCCGCGTTTTCGAAACCGATCCGGGCGCGTGGGCCACCCATTGCGACGGCGTCTCGGATGTTCTTCATCCTGCGGGGCCCATCGCGATGCTGGAGGGCACCGGCAACCTGCTCGCGCGCCGCGCCCTCTTTGAAGCCCTCGCCGCGCCGTGGTTCGACCCGGCTTTCTCCTTCACCGGTGGCGAGGACAAGGACTTCTTCATGCGCGCGCGAAACGCCGGCGCGCGGTTCGCCTGGGCAGCGGACGCCATCGTCCACGACTTCGTGCCGCCGTCCCGCGCCAATCTGAAATGGGCCTTGAGCCGCGCCTATAGCGCGGGCAATTCCGACATGCGGGTGTTTCTGAAATACCGCCCGACGCTGGCCAGCCGCCTGAATGAGTCCAGCCGTATTCTGGCCGCGCTCTTGTTGAACCCGGTGCTGTTCGCCATCCTTGCGTTCAATCCGAATCGGCGGGTGCGGCCGCTGCGAAAGCTCGCACGCGCATTCGGAAAGATCGCGGCGATCGGCGGGCGCCGCTACGAAGAGTATTCCGTGATTCATGGCCAATGACGGAATAGCCATTCGCGACGCGCACACGGGACAGGACATCGCCTCCCGCGCCTTGGAATTCGCGTTCGCCGCATTCCTGCTGCTCGTCTTTGTGGGGCTTTCGCCCTTCGCCGTGCGCGATCCCACTGTGCTGGTGAACGGCGAAACGATCGCGGCGGGCGAAGGCGATCTTCTTCGCCAGATCTGTTATCTCGCCGTTTTCCTCACCATCTTCGCGGTTTCCATCCGGCGCGGAAGCCTTCGCGCCTTCGATGCGGTGCCGGTGACGCTCGCACTGCTTCTGCTGTGGTGCGGCGTCAGCGCGCTGTGGTCGGCCGAGCCGGATATCACGATCCGCCGCGTCGGCCTGGAAGTCGTCGTGGTCCTGTCGGTGATGCTCAGCGTCCACAATCTGGGCGTGGAGCGTTGCCTGCGCATCCTGCGGCTGGTGCTGGCGGCGGTGCTGATCGTCAACTGGATTTCGATTCCGATCATCCCGCAGGCCGTGCATCTGCCCAACGAAACCGATCCCAGCATCGTCGGCGATTGGCGCGGCCTCTATTTCCACAAGAACATCACCGGCGCGGTCTGCGCCGTGTCGGCGATGCTGTTCCTCTACTACGCCATTCGCGACCGGAGCCGGTGGGATTGGGCGTTGCTGGCGGGCACGATCGGCTTTCTCATCATGACGCGCTCGAAATCGTCGATGGGATTGCTGCCGCTCGCGGTGGGCGCTGCCGCCGTCTATCACTGGGCGTGGCGGCGGCAGATGGACCGCGCCATCGTTTCCGTGACGATCGTACTGGTTGCCGCGCTGATCGCTGTCGCGGCTGTCGCAAACTACGAAACCATCGCGCATGTTCTCTCCGATCCGCAGGCCTTCACCGGGCGCACCGCGATCTGGCAGGCGGAGGTCGATTTCATCCGCGACCACCCCTTGTTGGGCTCCGGCTTCGGCTCCTTCGCCGATACCGGCGCCCTGTCGCCATTGCATGCCTATGTCGGTTCGAGCTGGGTGGATGCCGTC
>JAFECN010000292.1 GCA_018242145.1 Pseudomonadota bacterium | reverse complement strand
GTTTCCGCGTTCAGAACTACCGCAACATTGACGACAGCGGCTGGATTCCGCTGGAGCGGGTGACAAACTTCGTCGGGCGGAACGAGTCCGGCAAGACGGCGCTGTTGAAGGCGCTTCACAAGTTCAATCCGGCGACGCCGGAGCCGTATGATCCGCAACGAGAGTTTCCGCGCGACCGCTATACGCGCGACTACATCGCGAAAGGCTCGAAAGGCGGCGACTGGCCAGTCTGTTCCGTTGTCTTCGTTTTGCCGGATAACCTCAAGGCCGAAATCGCCGCGCTTCTTGAGCCGCGACAGACAGCGCCCAATGAAGCCATCGTCACCCGCTACTACGACGGCTCGCTGCTGTTCGAGTATGAGCCGGAGATCGAAGAGAAGAATTTGACTGCGGATTCCATCATCAAGGCGCTCGGCACGTTCGCCGGCGGCGCCCGGCGCCTTGCTGCGCCTGCGCCGGAGCAGGAGGAAGCCACCGCCACGCTACGCACCGCCCTCGCCGAATGGGCTACCGACTGGCAGAACAAGCTTAAGACAGCGGGCGATCTTCGGAACGCCGAGGGCGCGAAACTGCTTGGCGCGCTTCGCGCTGAATCGGAGAAGAAGAGCAATCCGCAAACCGCCGACATGGTGGAAGGGCTTCAGGCCGCGATTGCGCCCGTCCTTGAGGTTGCGACGCGCGGTCCCGTGTTGGGCCGGATTGATGAGCTGGTTAAGGGCAAGCTGCCCGTTCTCATATACTTCGAGAACTACGGCGTTCTCGACAGCGCAATATGGTTGCCGCGCTTTCTCGAAGACCTGGCCCGCGACAAGACCGATGCGCAGGTGAGAACGATCAGCGCCATGTTCCGGCATGTCGGCCTTGACCCGAAGGAGATCACGGACCTCGGCGCCGAGGAAGCACAGAACACGCGGCGGCAGGGTAACCAGCCGTCCGCCGACGTGATCGCCAAGGATCAGCGCCGGAAGGAAGAGAGGGCGATCCGTCTCAATTCCGCATCGCTTGACATCAGCGAGCGGTTTTCCGCCTGGTGGTCGCAGCGGCGGCACAAGATACGCTACCACGCCGACGGCGATTACTTCCGCGTCTGGATTGCCGATGATCGGCGGCCTGATGTGGAGATCGAGCTGGAAGCGCGCAGCAAGGGCTTTCAGTGGTTCTTTTCATTCTATCTGGTCTTCCTGGTGGAATCCGACGAAGGCCACAAGGACGCGATTCTGCTGCTGGACGAGCCAGGCCTTCACCTGCACCCGACCGCGCAGCAGGAGCTGATCGCGTTTTTCGAGAAGCTGTCGGAAAAGAACCAGCTTCTCTATTCGACGCACTCGCCGTTCCTGATCGATGGCGAGCATCTGCATCGTGTTCGGCCTGTCACCGAGGATAACACCGGCCACTCGCATATCAGTGTCGAAACCTGGCCGAAGGACCGCGAGACGATCTTTCCGCTGCCAGCCGCCGCCGGTTCCGCGATGGTGCGCGGCCTGTTCCAGCACGCGAAGAATGTCCTCGTCGAGGGCATGAGCGATTACTACTACCTGCATGCGCTTTCGCAGCAGTGCGGAGCGACGAAGCGCACAGCTCTTCCAGCAGACATCTATATCACCGCCTGCGGCGGCACCAAACTTGTCGGGCAGTTCGCTTCCCTGTTCCTCGCCCATGAAGTCCGGCCTCTGGTCCTTCTTGACGGCGACGACGCCGGGCGTGTGCGGCGCGACGCCCTGATGAAGGAGCTATACGCCGGGCATAACAGCGGTATCCTCATGCTTGACGACGTGCTCGGGCGCGCAGGGCAGGAGGTCGAAGTCGAGGACATTTTTGGCGAAGACATCATACTGCCTGCCGTGAAAGAGGTGGTTGGGAAGGCGATCAAGCTGACCGAAGCCGATCGCAAGGTGGGCAGCCTGCCGAGCGCCATCAAGGCCGCCGCAAAGCGTCAGGGCGCCCAACTTCCCGACGGGTGGAAGGCATCGGTTGCCATCAATCTCGTATCGGAATGGGCCGAGAGGGGGACGCGGCTTCCCGATGAGGTGCTCGCGCGGGCCGAGACGCTGTTCAAGGCTGTCGCCGGGCGCTTTACTGCCGGCCTCCCGACAGGAGTCGAGACGATCTCCGAGGGTCGCCGGGCGCGCGCCGCGTCCTAGAATGGAGGTCCCGGCGCATGCGGATACGGCATTTATCAGTCAGGAACTTTCGAGGTATCGGCGAACTCGACTGGTCAATTCCCGACCGGAATGTTCTGTGCCTGATCGGACGCGGCGACTCGACCAAATCAACAATCCTTGAAGCGCTGCGCCGCGTCTTCCATCCGCAGTGGAACCTGGCTTTCGATGATGCCGATTTCCACCTTTGCAATCACGCCAATTCCATCACGATAGAAGCGGTCCTCGGCGACCTGCCGGACGAGTTTCGCGACCTTGAGAAATATGGTCACTGGTTGTGCGGCTGGGATGCCGAGGCGCTTGCACGCGCAGACGATCCCGGTGACGGTCTGGAAGACGCGCTGCGAATCCGCCTTACGGTGGCGGGCGATCTCGAGCCGGCCTGGTCTGTCATCAAGAACGATGAGGATGACGGCGTTGCGTTCAGGGCGAGCGACCGGGCGAAGGTGGCCGTCAGCCTGATTGGCGCGATTTCCGACCGACATCTGACATGGTCCCGCGGCTCGATCCTGAGCCAGCTCACCGAGACTGAAAACATCTCTTCGTCTTTGGCCGGTGCGGCGCGCGCCGCCAAGGCCGCGCTGGAGGCCCGGCGCGCGCAGGACCTGACCGCCTTTGACGCGGTGGCGGAAACGGCTGAAACGACCGCCCGCGCCTTGGGCGTCAACGTTGTCGCATCCTACAAGGCGCACCTCGACACCGAGGCCATCAATGTCCGCATTGCGGGGCTTGCCCTGCATGACGGCGACATGCCGCTGCGGCAGTTGGGCCTCGGCTCCAAGCGCATGCTCACGACCGGCCTGCAGAAACAGGCGCTGCGCACACCCCACATTACCCTGTTCGATGAAGTCGAAGTGGGGCTTGAACCCCATCGCATTGCCCGGCTTTTGCAGCATTTGAAGCAAGACGATACCGGGCAGTATTTTCT
>JAFECN010000291.1 GCA_018242145.1 Pseudomonadota bacterium | reverse complement strand
GAAAGAGAAGGCCGGTTACAAAACCGCGCTGGTCGGCAAGGCGCATTTCGAGCCGGCGTTCGACACCACGGGGAGATGGGCGGAGAACCGCCGCCAGATGACGGGCGATTTCGGGCCGTGGCGCGGTTTCGACTATGCGATCCACGCCATGCATATCTACAATTTCCGTGGCAATCCGACGGGCCATTATGGGCGCTGGGTCAAGCAGAACTATCCGGAATTCTTCGACAAGGCCGCGCCGTTGCTCAATGCCGCGGGCGGCGGGGACACAGGCGCGCCGGAAACGCAGAACAATCCCCTGCCGCGCGAGGCTTATCACACCGACTGGCTTGCCGGATTGGCGGTCGATTGGCTGAAGACTCTGAACAGCGACGAGGACTGGTTCCTCTGGCTCAGCTTTCCCGATCCGCATCATCCGTGGGACCCGCCGGCGTCGGAGAACAGGCGTTGCGATTGGCGCGATCTGCCGCTGCCCGATGGCCATCCCGGCTCGCCGGACGCGATCCGCAAGGTGCTGGCGCAGAAGCCCGCGCACTGGCTGGCCTATTACGAGGGCAAGTTCGCGAATATCGAAGGCGGCCCGATGAATTTCACGCCGCAACAACTCACGGACGACAACGTTCGCGAGATCAACGCGAAGACGCATGTGATGAACGAGTTGATCGACGAAGCGATCGGCCGCGTCATGGCGGAGGTCAAGGCGCGCGGCTGGAACGATGACACCGACGTAATCTTCACTACCGATCACGGCGAGATGCAGGGCGATTTCGGCTTTGTCTATAAAGGGCCCTGGCACGTCGATGCGTTGATGCGCCTGCCGTTCATCTGGCGTCCGGCGCCGAACGCGCATGTGAAGCCCGCCACGGTGAAGCAGCCGGTGGAGCAGGTGGATATCGCGGCGACCTGCGCGGCGATTGCGGGCGTCGCGCAACCCGATTGGATGCAGGGCAAGCCGCTGCCGACCGCGGAGGACGGCTCGCGCCAGCGCGCCTTCTGCGAATGGGACAGCCAGTTTCCCGGCTACGGCTTTCACTTCCGCTCAATTTATCGTGACGGCTTTGTGCTTACAAAGTACGAGCCATCCACGCCCGGAAAACCCAACGGGCTGGAAGAAAACTGGCCGCAATTCGCCGGGATCACGACGCCCATCCACTATGACGGCAGCGAAGGCGAACTCTACAACCTCGATGACGATCCCCACCAATGGGAAAACCTCTGGGACAACCCGCGCTATCGCACGCTGAAGAGCGATATGATCGCGGATATGTATGACACCATGCCCCCGGAGCGCGACCCCAAGCTGAAAGTGGAAGCGCCCGCTTGATCCAACTCCCGAAAGTCTGACAAGCTGTCAGCAGCCGCCGGAAAGACGCGGCGGTTCAAGGGAGAGAAGACGGATGGCATTGATCGTCTATGGCGGCTCGCTGTCGCCTTTCGTGCGCAAGGTGCTGGTGACGCTGAACGAGAAGGGCGTCGCCTATACGCTGGAGCAGGTCAATCCCTTTGCGCCGCCGCCCGAATTTCTGGCGATCAGCCCGCTGAAACGCATTCCCGTGCTCCGCGACACCGATGCGCCGGAGCCGAACACGTTGCCGGATTCCTCCATCATCTGCGATTATCTGGAACACAAATTCCCCAAACCCGCGCTTTATCCCGCCGATCCGTTCGCGCGCGCCCGCGCGTTGTGGTTCGAGGAATATGCCGATTCCCAGATGGCGCAGAATTTGGTGCGGACCTTCTTCTTCGAGCGCGTCGTCAAGAAGATGATGAAGCAGGAAACGGACGAAGCGATCTGCGCGGATGCGAAAGACAAGCATCTGCCGCGAACGTTCGACTATCTGGAGAAGGAAATCGCGGACAACGAATTTCTGGTCGGCGGCGCCTTTGGTATCGCCGACATCTCCATCGGAACCATGCTGGTGAACATGGAGCATGCCGGCGAAACGGTGGATGCGGGCCGCTGGCCCAGGCTCGCGGCCTATGGCGCGAGATTGCATGCCCGTCCGTCTTTCAAGAGTCTGATCGATTTCGAGCGCCCGATCGTCCAACGCTTCCGCGCGGCGTGACGCCATGGCGGATTCCGATGGTGTGAAGGTGTCGCCGCAGTCCCGCGTGGGCTGGTTTCAGCTTATTGCCTATGCGTTGCCCGGCATTTCCTTCGCCGCGGTCGGTATGCCGCTGGTCGTCCATCTGCCGCAGTTCTACGCCTCCAAAGAGATCGGTTTGAGCCTGGTCGTCACCGGGTCCGTGTTCACGCTCATGCGGCTGCTTGATGTCGCGATCGATCCCATCGCGGGATATGTGAGCGACCGCTGGCTCACGCGCTGGGGCCGCCGCCGCCCCATGCTCACCATCGGCGCGCCGCTTCTGGCGCTGGGCGTCTGGCAGGTGTTCGTGCCGGGCGGGCCGGTGAGCGCCACCCATCTCGGGTTCTGGCTGTTCGTGATGTATCTGGGATATTCCATGTGCATCATCCCGCATCTCTCCTGGGGTTCGGAGATCACGCCGGACTATCACGAGCGCAGCCGCGTGTTCGGCTGGATGCAGGCCTTCACCGTCGCCGGCATGATGGGCGTTCTGGTGCTGCCCGCGGTGCTGGAGAACATCGGCATCTCGGCGCATTCCACCCAGATCATGGCAATGGCGGTCTTCACGCTGGTGACGCTGGTGCCCAGCGTGATCTTGTGCGTGACGGTGGTTCCGGAGCCGCAGATCAAGCTCAAGACGTCCGCCCCGTTCTGGCCGACGCTGAAATTCATGCTCCGCAATCGCGCGATGCTCTCGGTGATGGCGGTGGATTTCCTCGAATCCGTCAATCAGGGCGCCCGCGGCGCGACCTTCTTCTTCTTTGCGACGATCGCCATCGGCCTTCCCAAGACGGCCAATTCCATCCTGCTTCTGTATTTCCTTGTGGGCGTGGCCTGCATCCCCCTGTGGATGGCGATTTCGCGCCGCATCGGGAAGCACAAGACCATGATCGCCGCCTTTGCATACGGCATCTGCGCCGCCCCGCTGCTGCTCGTCATTCCCTATGGCAATGTCTGGATCGCGGGCGCGGTTCTGGTGCTGACGGGCGTGCCTTACGGCGCACCGGCGTTTCTCATCCGCTCCATGATGGCGGACGTGTCGGACGCCGACACGGCGGAAAACGATGCCGAGCGGGCCGGGCTGATGTATTCG
This sequence comes from Pseudomonadota bacterium, assembly GCA_018242145.1. Classification (GTDB taxonomy): domain Bacteria; phylum Pseudomonadota; class Alphaproteobacteria; order Micropepsales; family Micropepsaceae; genus Rhizomicrobium. Next base: position 12 of record JAFECN010000291.1, on the reverse strand, counting down.
TTCCTGTCGCTG
>JAFECN010000290.1 GCA_018242145.1 Pseudomonadota bacterium | reverse complement strand
GGTAACCGAAATAGGTGACGGACACTTCGCTCGGTGTGGCGTGGCTGCCCTCGCCCACCGGGAAAAGCTGGCGGCAGACGTCGTTCACGCCGGACAGTTCCCACCAGTTGCGCAACATGCAGCGCAGCGGCGGCTGGTTCGAGCCGGAACGATCGAACGAAACACCGTGATAGATCTCGCTGAATGCCGCGTTGATGGTGTTGATGTTGCCGCCGTGGCCGTTGAGCCAATAGAGCCGCTCGAAACCGTGGCGGCGCAGGCTCTGCGTCCAGTCCATCATCGCCGCGATCATGGTGGAGGGGCGCAAGGTAATCGTGCCCGAAAACGCCATGTGATGCTGCGCCTGCCCGACATTGAAGGTGGGCCCCACCAGAATGCCGCTCTCGTCCCCCGCCCGCTTGGCGATGATCTCCGGGCATAGGGCATCGGTGCCGAGCAACCCGTTCGGCCCATGCTGCTCCGTCGAGCCGATGGGAACGAGGATCGCCTTCGACGTCTCCAGATATTTGTCGATTTCCGGCCAGGAGGAGAGATGGAGTTGCATTGTTGTATGGGTTTCGCTCAATAGAGTGTTCGGGCCATCTTAGCGTGCAGGACGCGGCATTCCTATGGCGCAGAGCGGACAAGATTTTTTGCTGATTGTCGATGTTCAGGCGGCGTTTCGGCCGCGGCCCGATATTGTTGCAGGGCTTGCCGCGTTGGCACAACGTCTTTCCGCCGCCGCCACGATCGAACTCCACAATGAGAACCGCACGCCCTTCGCACGGCAGCTCGGATGGAAGCCCGCCGTAGAAGATCACTGCATGATCGAAGGCGTACCGGTTTTCGTGAAACATGGCTATTTGCCACCGGACGATCTTATCGCGCATATACACGCAAAATCACCCGCTCGCGTTCTGGTCGGCGGCGTGCAGGCAGACACTTGCGTGATGGCGGCTGGGTTTCGTCTGTTTGACGAAGGGCTTCATCCGACAATGCTTGCGCCATTGTGCCAAGGCTCGTCCGCCGATCCTGATGGCCAGATTGCACGTCGGCTGTGGAAGCATCATTTCGGTGCGATTATCGAAAAGCTGAACGAATTGCCGCTCTAGCCTAGAAGAGCGCCCAACTTCTCCATCGCCTTCTTCCATGCCGCGCGTTCCTGCTCGACTTCGACGGGGGACGGCAGCTTGCCGATCTCCAGCGCGATCTGCGCTTTGCCGTCGCCTTTCGCGTAGAAGCCGAACTCCAGCTTGCGGCCGGTCTTCCATGTGCCGCGCCAGTATTTGTCCTTGGTCTTGCTCGTCTCCGCGAAGGCGCCGGGCGGGAACCAGTCCTTGCGCTTTGAGGTTGCTGCCGCGAACAGCTTAGGCAGGCTCACCGGCATCACCTTGGTGACGTTCACGGCATAGGTGCCGCTGGCCCGTTCGTTCTTCTTCCGCCCACCGCGGGCGCGCTCATATTCCACCGCGATCATCTGCGCCCACCAGCTTGGTGCGCCGTGTTGCTCCTTGAGGCGCTTGGCCACGTCCTTGTGCGGGATGGAGGTCGCTTCCATCAGGTTGAGGATGACGAACCAGCCCATCCAGCCGCGGCCCGTGGCTTCCTTCACCTTTGCCTCACTGATGGCGGTGGGCGGCCATTCGCCTTCGGTCTTCACCGGCGGTTTGGCCGCGGCTTTGGGCTTGGATTTCGCCGCAACCTTGACCCTGGGTGATGCCTTTTTCGCTTTAGCTTTCGCGGCCATGCCGTAATCTCCCTGCCCGACAGATATATTAGCCAATCGACAGGGTTTCTCCATGGCCAACGGCCCTTTGCACGGCGTCCGCGTTCTCGACCTGACCGAATTCATCTTCGGCCCCTATGCCACGCAGGTGATGGGCGATCTGGGCGCGGACGTGATCAAGGTGGAAAACCCCGGCGGCGACCGCCAGCGGCATGGCTCCAAATTCGCGAAGAACGAGGACATGGGCGCCACCTTCATGTCGCTCAACCGCAACAAGCGCTCCCTGACGCTGGACCTGAAAACCGACGAGGCGCGCGAGAAGCTGCGCGCGCTGATCCCGACAGCCAATGTGTTCATCCACAATGTCCGCGTCGACGCGATGGCGCGGCTGGGCTTCGGCTATGAGGAAGTGGCGAAGATCAATCCGCACATCGTCTATGTGCATTGCGTCGGCTACGGGTCGGACGGCCCCTATGCCGGGCGGCAGGCGTTCGACGATCTGGTGCAGGCAGCCTCCGGCACTGCCGACCTGCTTCCGCGCGTGGACGGCAACGAGGACATGCGCCTGCTCCCCAGTTTCGTGGCGGACAAGGTGTCGTCCATGCATGCGCTGTGGGCAACCTTGGCGGCGCTCTATCACCAGAAGGCGACGGGCGAAGGGCAGTTCGTGGAAGTGCCGATGTTCGAAAGCTTCACCAGCTTCATGATGGTGGAGCATCTCTACGGCCACACTTTCGAGCCGCCGGTGGGCAAGCTGGGCCACACGCCCGCGCTGGCGAACGACCGCCGCCCGCTGAAATGCAAGGATGGTCACATCTGCATACAGCCGGTGAGCCGCGCGGCGTCGGCCAAGTTCATGGAACTGGGCGGCATTCCCAACGCCTATGAAAGCGAGCGCTTCGTGAACGCGCCGAAGGGCAGCCGCGTCGCCGTCTATTACGCCATGCAGCGCGAAGCAGCGATGGCGCATACGGTGGAAGAATGGATGAAGCTCGGCGACGAGCACCGCATCCCCATCATGCGCGCCAACACGCTGGACGAAGTGATGGTCGATCCCCATCTGGACGCCGTGGATTTCTTCGTCGAGCGCGAACATCCGACCGAAGGCGCATGGCGCGCGATGAAACCGCCGGTGAAGTTCTCGAAAACCCCCGCCTCCATCCGCCGCGATCCGCCGCGCCCGGGGCAGGACAATGGAGATTTCGACTGATTGCCGCGCAGACCGAATTTGTATACAATGTGTACATCCCATAGGAATGCACAGATGACGAAGCGCATTATGAAGTCCAATCTGATTACAGCCAGGGTGGGAAATCCTCTGGCAAAGAAACTCGACTATTACGCAAAAATAGCGGACCGCACCCGCTCATGGGTGATTGAAGATATCCTCAAGCGCTATGTGGATCAGGAAATCGCCGTTGTAGAAGCGGTCAACCAAGGAATCGCATCGGCAGAGCGCGGCGAACTTATTCCGCATGAAGAGGTTTTTCGTAAGCTGCGCATCAAATCGGCCGAGCGCCGCAAGGCCCTACGCAAGAATGCGGCATGATTGTCGCCTGGACCGCAGATGCGGATCACGATCTGGACCAGATTTGGGACTACATAGCCGAGGATAATCCGGCGGCGGCTGACCGGATATCACATCGACTGTATACCGCTGCCTTGCAGTTGGCCGATTTTCCGCACCTTGGACGCCCCGGCCGCAAGCGGAGAACACGCGAGTTGTTCGTTGCCGGAACCTACTACACACTGATTTACCGTGTGACCAAATACGGGGTGGAAATCCTCCACGTTCGCGACGGGCGTCGCGATTGGAGATAAACTTCAATTGGTTGGCTTGAAGCGTCAGTCAAGCGCCGCCAATATCGCGGCAGCCAAGTCAGGAAACGCTCATGTCCGATACACTCATCCCCGTCCCCGCCGATGCGAAGGCGCGCACCTTCATCGACAAGGCCAAGTATGAAGAGATGTATGCGCGCTCGGTGAAAGACCCGGATGCGTTCTGGGGTCAGGAAGCCAAGCGGCTGGACTGGGCAAAGCCTTTCACCAAGGTGAAGAACGTCTCGTGGGACGCCAAGAACCTGCACATCAAATGGTTCGAGGATGGCGCGCTGAACGTCGCCGCCAACTGCATCGACCGGCATCTGCCCAAACGCGCGAAGCAAACGGCGATCATCTGGGAAGGCGACGATCCGAAGGACAGCCGCCACATCACCTATGAAGAGCTGCACCGCGAGGTCTGCTTGTTCGCCAATGTGCTGAAGAAGCATGGCGTGAAGCGCGGCGACCGCGTCACCATTTACCTGCCCATGATCCCGGAAGCGGCTTACGCGATGCTCGCCTGCGCACGCATTGGCGCGGTGCATTCGGTGATCTTCGCCGGCTTCTCACCCGACAGCATTGCTGGACGAATTCTGGATTGCCAAAGCACTTTCGTCGTGACCGCGGATGAAGGCGTGCGCGGCGGTAAACCAATTCCGCTCAAGAATAATGTCGATGAAGCGCTTGGTGTTGTCGATCGCGCGCAGGAAGACTTGGTAAGAACCGTTCTCGTAGTACGCCGCACCGGTGCCAAGACAGGCTGGGTTGGCAATCGCGATTATTGGTGGGAGAGCGAAAAGAAGACGGTGCTCGACGACTGCGCACCGGAACCGATGAACGCGGAAGACCCGCTGTTTATTCTCTATACCAGCGGCTCGACCGGAAAGCCCAAGGGTGTGCTGCACACCTCGGGCGGCTATCTGATGTATTGCGCCTTCACGCATCAATATGTGTTCGATTATCGCGAGGGCGACATCTACTGGTGCACGGCCGATGTCGGCTGGGTGACGGGGCACAGTTATATCGTCTATGGCCCGCTGGCGAACGGCGCCTCGACGCTGATGTTCGAAGGCGTGCCGAACCATCCCAGCACCTCGCGCTTCTGGGAGGTGATCGACAAGCACAAGGTCAACATCTTCTACACCGCGCCCACCGCGCTGCGCGCGCTGATGCGCGAAGGCGAAGCGCCGGTGAAGAAAACCTCGCGCGCGAGCCTGCGCCTGCTCGGCAGCGTGGGCGAGCCGATCAACCCCGAAGCGTGGCTCTGGTATTACCGCACGGTCGGCGACAGCCGCTGCCCGATTGTCGATACATGGTGGCAAACGGAAACCGGCGGCATCCTCATCTCCCCCCTACCCGGCGCGACGGACATGAAGCCCGGCTCGGCGACGAAGCCGCTATTCGGAATCCGCCCGCAGATCGTGGATGCGGAGGGCAAGGTGCTGGAGGGCGCGACCAGCGGCAATCTTGTGCTGCTCGATAGCTGGCCCGGCCAGATGCGCACTGTCTATGGCGACCACCAGCGCTTCATCGACACCTATTTCAAAACCTATCCGGGCAAATATTTCACCGGCGACGGCTGCCGCCGCGACGAGGACGGCTATTACTGGATCACCGGCCGCGTCGATGACGTGATCAACGTCTCCGGCCATCGCCTTGGCACCGCGGAGGTGGAAAGCGCGCTGGTCGCCAACCAGCAGGTGGCGGAAGCGGCGGTCGTCGGCTTCCCGCACGACATCAAGGGCCAGGGCATCTACGCCTATGTCACCTTGAAGACCGGCGTGCAGCCGACCGAGGCGTTGAACAAGGAACTGGTGCAATGGGTCGGCAAGGAGATCGGCCCCATCGCCAAGCCCGACGTGATCCAGTTCGCGCCCGGCCTTCCCAAGACGCGCTCCGGCAAAATCATGCGCCGCATCCTGCGCAAGATCGCCGAGGGCGATACGTCCAACCTCGGCGACACGACCACGCTGGCCGATCCCGGCGTTGTCGCCGATCTGGTGAAGAACGGGCCGAAGAAATGAGCTTTCTCTCCTGGCAGATCGGCGATGTGAAGGTCACCCCGTGGTGGAATCGGAATTGCCGGTTCCGCACAAATATTCGTTCCTGAAACAGGCGACGCCCGAAGCCTTGCGCGAAATGCCATGGCTCTATCCGCATTTCGTGCAGGAAGACGGCGCGATGGTGCTGTCCATCCATGCGCTGCTGGTGGATGCGCCGGGGTTGAAGCTTGTCGTGGACACCTGCATCGGCAACGACAAGGCACGGGCGTTGCTCCGCGGCCAGAAACTGCAAACCGACTTCCTCAAGCATATCGCGGAAGCAGGCTTTCCACGCGAGAAAGTGGATGCAGTGATTTGCACGCATCTGCATGTCGATCATGTCGGCTGGAACACGATGCTGCAGGACGGCCAATGGGTGCCGACCTTCCCCAACGCGCGCTATCTCTTCGGCAAGACCGAATACGAGCACTGGATCAGCCAGAACGAAGGCGAGACGGGCGAGATCATGGCGGACTCCGTCAAGCCGGTCGTCGCTGCCGGATTGGTGCAGCAGGTGGAGATGGATCACCGCATCTCGCCGGAGATCCGTCTGGTGCCGACGCCGGGGCACACGCCCGGCCATGTCAGCGTGATGATCGAGAGCAAGGGCGAAACCGCCGTCATCACCGGCGACATGATCCACCATCCCTGCCAGTTCGGGAGACCCGATTGGCTCTCTAGCTTTGACGGCGACCAGCAGGCCGCCAATGCCCGCCGCCACACCATGTTCCAGCAATGGGCCGACAAGCCCATTCTCGTCATCGGCACCCATTTCGGCGCACCGACGGCGGGGCATGTGAAGTCGGACGGCAACGCCTGGCGGTTCGAGGCGTGAGACCCATCACCTCCCCCTTGTGGGGAGGTCGACAAAATTCGCAGCGCAGCGAAGAATTTTTCGGGTGGGGGAGGATCGCGTTCAACACTCACCCCCCACCCGGATCGCTTCGCTCTCCGACCTCCCCACGAGGGGGAGGTGATTGGTTGGGAATTTCTTACAAGACGCGCCGCCCAGTGCATGGTTTGATCCAGCCAGATCGATGGGGGATCAAATCATGCTGCGGAAAATCGGGGCCGTTGTCGCTGCGCTGGTGACATGGGCTGTCGTCGTCACGCTTCTGAACTTCGGACTGCGCCATGGCGTTCCCGGTTATGCCGCCGTCGAGAAGGCGATG
>JAFECN010000028.1 GCA_018242145.1 Pseudomonadota bacterium | reverse complement strand
GGCTGCTATCTCGCTATCAGATGGATAGAGCGCATTGCCGATCGCTTCGGTGCCCGCCGATGCGCCTGCGACCAGACCCGCCGCCATCGCCGGCGTTACCACCGCCGCGATCGCCGAAAATGCCAGATGCGTAAGAAATTTCTGCCCTCTCCTGCCCATGACCATGTCCCGATGGCCGACCCAACCGCTTCCCCCAATTGCAGCTTTAACGCGCGAAGACTTCGGGGTTTCCGGGGCTTGCCCAAAATATTCTGTCCGGAAGATGACAGTGAACGGAGAGAACCCGTTCAGCGGGCGTTCAGGCGCGGAATTTCATCGTCTTGCGAATGCCACGATTGTGCCGCGTGGTGCGTTTAACGATGTGCCGTTTTCACAGGGAAACCGAGTTCCATGCGTAAGACACCAGCAATTGCTGCACTGACGATGCTATTGCTCGCCGGATGCGTGAGTGCGCCCGAAGGCCCGTCCTTCTCGGCCATGCCCGGCAAGGGCAAGAGCCTGCAGGCCTTCGACCGCGACGATTATGACTGCCAGCATTACGCCTATGACCGCACGCAGGGCCGCGTCGACCGGGCGAACGACAGGACCACCGCCAACACCGTTCTCGGTGCGGCGATCGGTGCCGGTCTCGGCGCCGCGGTCGGAAACACCAAGGGCGCCATCGTCGGTGGGACGGCTGGTGGCCTTATCGGAAACGCCTCCTCCGATCCCGGCTACAAGCAGTATGGCGTCCAGCGCGCCTATGATGCCGCCTACGCCCAATGCATGACGGCACGCGGGAACGAGGTGCCGGGACCGGGACGCTATCGTCCGGGCTACCGGGACTATCCGCCTCCACCGCCGCCGGGATATGGCCCTCCGCCGCCACCACCCGGCTATGGTCCACCCCCACCGCCGCCGGATTACTAGGCTTTTCATTGCTCTGTCGGCCTCAGCTCAGAAACGAGTTGAGGCCGATGGTTTTGGAGAGGAGCGCAGGATGGCGGCCCCGCTAGGAATCGAACCTAGATATCGCAGCTTAGAAGGCTGGTGCTCTATCCATTGAGCTACGGGGCCGGGCAAACAACCGGTGCCGGAAGGAGTATGCCTTCCGGTTTCTTTTAAGGCACCCGTGGAAGCTCAATGGCTCCAGGGCACCTTGCGATCGAATCTGAAATTGTCGGCGTAGGACTTGGGCCGCGGCTTGGCCGTGTGCGGCTCGAACACCTGATAGGGAATCGCGTTCTTGTCGGCATAGGCAATCGCCTCGTCCGCCGTGTCGAACTCCAGTTGCACCTGCTGGCGCATATCCATCGAACTGGTCCAGCCCATCAGCGGGTCCGGGTGCTTGGCGGTTTCCGGCTCGAATTCGAGGAGCCATGCCTTGGTGCGCGCCTTGCCCGATTGCATCGCCGTCTTCGTCGGGCGGTAGATACGCGCGCGCATGCCTGTCTCCTTCTCCATCAGCAACCCCGCTGCTGGGCAGCGCGGGTTGGTCGGGGCGGCGGGATTCGAACTCGCGACCCCTAGCTCCCAAAGCTAGTGCTCTACCAGGCTGAGCTACGCCCCGGGCCGAACCGGGTGCTTACACGGTCGCCCGCCAGGCTTCAATGCGGCCGGACCGCGTTCCCGAATATGGCGTTGTGGACCACCTGGCCGGGCGCAATCCCGAGCCGGGCCGATTCCCCGCCATTGATCTCCAGCACCGCGCGCACCGGCTCGACCGACTTGATGCTCTTGAGCGACATCGGAACCGCATCCGGCGCGATGGACGAGATCGTGCCGTCCTCGCGGATGAAGATCATGTCCAGCGGGATGAGAGTGTTCTTCATCCAGAAACTCGTCATCGTCGGCGAGCGGAAATCGAAGATCATGCCGGCGTTCTGCGCCAGATGCTTTCGATTCATCAGGCCGTATTCCTGCGAGCGCCAGTCGGCGGCGACTTCGACGTCGAATTTCGCCTCGCCCGCCGGTGTGTCGATCACCAGCACGGTGCGCGGCAGCGGTTTCGCGGGCGGTTGAGGGTCCGCGGCGCAAGCCGTCGCCGCAAATGCCAGGAAGGTCGCTGCAAGAAACACTACGGATCGCATGAAGCCTCGCCGCCGAAACGCGCGGCGACGTATAGCACGCCGCAAGCCGTTCGATCAGGGATCGACGACGGTGATCTCCGCGGCCAATTCGCCTTTGGGGCCGTCGCCCACGCGCACCCGCACCTGCTGGCCCTGCTGAAGCTCGCGCAGGCCGTAACGGCGCAGCGTTTCCATGTGAACGAAGATATCGGGCGTGTTGGGGCCGCGCGACACGAAGCCGTAGCCCTTGCCGCGGTTGAACCATTTCACCGTCGCATCGAAAGCAGGCCCTTTGGGTTCGGAGGTGAACCGGCTGTAGCGTTGCGTTGCCATCGCCTGCGGGGCCGCCGTGGAGTTGTCGAGCGCGATCACGCGCTTGGCTTGCAATCCGCGCGGACCTTGCACAGCTTCGCAGACGATCTTCGCGCCTTCATAGGCATTCTTGAATCCGGACTGCCGCACGCATGTCTGATGCAGAAGGATATCGCCATACTGG
>JAFECN010000289.1 GCA_018242145.1 Pseudomonadota bacterium | reverse complement strand
GCGTTGACCTCCTTCAGGGACGAGCCGAAAAATCTCTTCGCACAGTTGCGCGCCGATTGCGTGCTCACGCCGCATGCGGGCGAGTTCGAGCGCATCTTCCCCGGCCTGCTTGGACGATCGGCGTCGCGCATCGACGCCGCACGCGCCGCGGCGGCGGCCGCGAAATGTACCGTGCTGCTGAAAGGCCCGGACACGGTGATCGCCGCGCCGGACGGGCGCGCCATCGTCAACACCCATGCCCCGGCAACATTGGCCACCGCCGGATCGGGCGATGTCCTCGCCGGTCTGATCGGCGGGCTGATGGCGCAGGGAGTGGAGTCCTTCGAAGCGGCAGCCATGGCCGCATGGCTTCACGGCGAATCCGCGTTCCAGTTCGGGCTGGGATTGATCGCGGAGGATCTGCCGGAATCGATTCCGGATGCGCTCGCCGCCCTGAAAGACGAATTGCATGAGCGGGAGTCCTATCCGCTGCGCTGATATCGCCTTGACGAATACGCCAGCGGCGTATATTCTCGCGCGATGAGAATTGTCCGCACCACGCTTTTCGAGCGCTCGTTGCGAAAGCTGGGCGCCAGTGCGGCCGATCTCGAAAAGCTTGAGGCAGACATTGCCGCAAACCCCGATGCCGGTGATGTTATTCAGGGATTGCGCGGCGCCCGCAAGGCCCGATTTTCGATGGCGGGCCGCGGGAAGAGCGGTGGCGGCCGCGCGATTTATGTTCTGGTTGTGAAGAAAGATGTCGCCTATCTGCTGCTCGCCTACAGCAAGAAGGATCAGGCAGATTTGTCGCCAGCGCAGCGCAAGCTGCTCGTGGAAATCGTGAAGGAGTTGACCGATGGCTAAGACAAGATTGGGCAGCGCAAAGAAGGATACCGCTTTCGGCCGCGATCTGATCGCCGCGGCCCGCGAAGCCCTGGCGCACAAGCGCGGCAAGATCGCATTGCCGGTGCGCGTGATCGAGGAGATGCCGGCGTCCCGCGTGAAGGAAATTCGCAAGAAGGTGGCGAAGAGTCCGAAGGAATTCGAACGCCGCTTCGGCGTTCCGGCGCGCACGCTGGAAGGTTGGGAGCAAAACAAGAAAATCGATGTGGCGGGGCGGGTTCTTTTGAAAGTGATCGAGAAAAATCCCAAAGCCGTGGAGCGCGCTTTGGCGGAAGCGTGATGCCGATGTCCGGTCTTTCCATCCGCCGCGCCAAACATGCCGATCTTCCGGCGTTGCGCGACATCTACAATCATTATGCCGTCCACACGTCGGTGAATTTCGATATCGAGGCGCGCACGATGGTGGAGCGCGAGGAATGGTTCGCGCAGTTTGCGCCAAGCGGGCGCTATCAATGCTTCGTCGCGGAAGAAGGCGGCCGCGTGATCGCCTATGCCGGATCGACGCGCTTCAAGGAGAAGGCGGCGTATCAAACCACCATCGAGATGACGATCTATTGCGCGCCGGATCGCGGGCGGCAGGGCCTGGGCCGCAGGCTCTACACGCGGCTGTTCGAAGCCCTGAAAGGCGAGGACATCCACCGCGCCTATGCCGGGGTCACGCTGCCCAATCCGGGCTCGGTCGCCATCCACGAAGCCTTCGGCTTCCGCCATGTCGGCACCTATTCCGAAGTGGGCCGGAAATTCGGGAAATATTGGGATGTCGGCCTCTGGCTGAAGGACATGGACCGGGGCCGCCCAAGCCCCTAGCCCCGCCCGAAAACCCCTGCTATACGGCCCGCCTCCCGACGGGCACCTCTATAATAAGGTGAACGGCGGAGCCCGCGCGCGGGTGTGGCGGAACTGGTAGACGCACTGGATTTAGGTTCCAGCGACGAAAGTCGTGGGGGTTCAAGTCCCTTCGCCCGCACCAGTCTTCGCTCGCGAAGCGAGGGAAGACTGCCCGGCTGAGCCCGAAGGGCGAAGCCCGGGCTGGTTGCCGCGAGCTACGACCGGCAAGCCAGCCGCATAAAGGAATTTGAGGATTTAGGAACGCGCCCATGCAGATCACCGAGACCGCCAATCAGGACCTCCGCCGGGAATACAAGATCGTCATCCCGGCATCCGATCTGGACAAGCGCCTCACCGACCGCATCGAAGAGATGAAGCCGCGCATGAACATGAAGGGCTTCCGCCCCGGCAAGGCGCCGACCTCCTTCCTGAAGAAGACCTTCGGCAAGCAGATGATGGGCGAGATCGTCGAGCAGGCGGTCAACGAATCCTCGCAGCAGGCGGTGAAGGACAACAACCTGAAGCCGGCCTTCCCGCCACGCGTCGACCTCGACAGCGAGATGGAAAAGGTCGTGAACGGCAAGTCCGACCTGGAGTTCACCGTGAAGGTGGACCTGATGCCGGATTTCGAATTGGCCGACGTCTCCAAGCTGAAGGTGGAGAAGCTCGTCAGCGACGTTGCGCAGGAAGAAGTCGACGAAGCGGTGATGAAACTCGCCGAGCAGACGCGCAGCTATTCCGAGCGCGACGGCGCCGCCGAGAAGGACGACCAGATCACCATCGATTTCGTCGGTTCGGTGGACGGCGAGGAGTTCGCGGGCGGCAAGGCCGAGGGCTTCAACCTGGTTCTCGGCTCCGGCCAGTTCATTCCGGGCTTTGAAGACCAGCTCATCGGCACCAGGGCCGGCGACAAGAAAGACGTGACGGTGAAATTCCCCACCGACTATCCGGAGCCCAAGCTGGCTGACAAGGATGCGGTGTTCGCCGTCACCGTACACAAGGTCAACAAGCCCGATCCGATCGAAGTGAACGACGATCTGGCGCAGAAGCTGGGTCTGGACTCCCTGACCACGCTGAACGACCGCGTGAAGGAGCAGCTCAAGGCCGATCACGCGCGCGCCAGCCGCCTGCATCTGAAGCGCCGCATCCTCGATGCGCTCGATGCCGAGCACACCTTCGCGCTGCCGCCGACGATGGTGGAAGGCGAGTTCGACGCCATCTGGCGCGCCGTGCTGGCCGAACTGGAACGCGAAGGCAAGAAGCCGGAAGACGAAGCCGACAGCGAAGAAGAGCTGAAGAAGGAATATCACGACATCGCCGAACGCCGCGTGCGACTGGGCCTTGTGCTGGCCCGCCTCGGCGAGCAGAACGGCATCACCATCGCGCCGGATGAGATCAACCGCGCCATCGCGATGCGCGCCCGCCAGTTCCCCGGTCAGGAGCAGCAGGTGTTCCAGTTCTACCAGACCAACCCGCAGGCGCTGGCCGAAATCCGCGCGCCGATCTTCGAGGACAAGGTGGTGGATTTCATCGCCGAACTGGCGCAGGTGACCGAGAAACCGGTGGACCGCGAAACCCTGTTCATGGACCCCGACGAAGCCGCCGAAAAGCTGGGCGACAAGCCGGCGGAGAAGCCCGAGAAGAAAGCCAAAAAGGCGAAGAAATCGGAAGAGTGATCTTCCACCTTATCTGAAAACGAAATGGCCCGGCGGAAACCGGGCCATTTTTTTGTAGGTTGCCTCAACCCAATACCGCTGTCATGGCCCGCCGGAGTGCGGGCCACCCAGTTGAAAGTGGCATGCGATCAGCAGTTAAGGCGTCGAGGCTTTCCTCTCGCGAGATCGGAGAAGATGTCACCTGGGTGGCCCGCACTCCGGCGGGCCATGACAAGTGAGTTCGTGGCTAAGGGTTACACCGCATGCTCATGCGCCAGCGCGCAGTTGGCGGCGTCGGTGACTTCCACCTGAATCGTGGCATGCGGAATGCCGAAGCGGTGGCGTAGTTCGTCGGAGATCTTGTGCAGCGCTTCGTCGCCGGGGTGGCCGTCCAAAATCACCATGTGGCAGGTCAGCGCCGTTTCCGTCGTGCTCATCGGCCAGACATGCAGATCGTGGATCGCGCAGACGCCGGGGCATTTCTCCAGGAAGGCGCGCACGGCGGGCAGATCGATGCCCGGCGGAACGCCCTGCAAGGTCATGCTGAGGGAATCGCGCAGCAGCGACCAAGTGCCGGCCACGATCACCAGCGCGATGCCGATGCTGACCACCGGGTCCACCCACTGCCAGCCCGTCATCAGGATGACGAGCCCCGCCAGCACCACGCCGAAGGAGATCGCGGCATCGCCCACCATGTGCAGGAACGCGCCCTTGATGTTGAGGTCGTCGTTGCGCCCGCGCAGGAAAAGCATCGCCGTGCCCGCATTGATGACGATGCCGATGGCGGCGACGATCATCACCAGCTTTCCGGCCACCGGCTCCGGGTGGAAGAAGCGCTGGATCGCTTCCAGTGCGATGGCGCCGGTCGCCACCAGCAGGAAGACCGCGTTGAACAGCGCCGCCAGAATGGATGAGCCGCGCAGGCCGTAGGTGAAGCGTTGCGACGGCGCGCGCTTCACCAGCACGCTCGCCACCCACGCCATCACAAGGCCCAGCACGTCGGAAAGGTTGTGCCCGGCATCCGCGATCAGCGCCATCGAATGGCCGATGACGCCGAAGACGAAGCTCAGGATCACGATGGCGATGTTCAGCGTGATGCCTACGCCGAACGCGAAACCGAAATCCGCCGGCGCATGGCTGTGATGATGGTGTCCGTGGTCGTGATGATCGTGAGCGTGTGTATGCGCCATCTCAACTCTCCACGAACACGATAACAAGGGCGAGCAGGCAAAGCACGGCGCCCAGTATGCCGCTTTCGTATTTCTCGATCAGCTTGAGATTGATCCGGTGCAGGCCGGACAGGGTGATCGCGGTGAAGATCAGCATGCCCATGGTGGTGGCGACGGCGAGCACCAGGCTCGAAAACAGAAAGCCTGCCCAGCCCAGCCGCACGGCGGAGACGTAGATCGGCAGAAACCCCTCGCAGGGCGAGAAGGTGAGCAGCGCCAGCAGGCTGACGATCGCCGCGCGGTCGGAGACTTTGTGCGTGGGCACCGCCACCGCTTCGCTTTCCACGAGCAATTCTTCGGCATGGTGGTGATGATCGTGATGATGATGCGCGTGATCGTGCCCGTCATGCACATGGCCGTGGTCATGCACATGGCCGTGGTCGTGCGGATGATCGTGGCGGTGCAGGAAATGCGCGTGGCCATGCCCGGTCGCCTGCCGGATCAGGAAGAACACGCCGACGGCGAACAACAAGCCGCCCGCGATCCACGGGAACACTTGCCCGGTCCAGTAGTCCACCGCCATGCCCAGGAAGGCGACAATCACGCCCAGCACCGTCGTGAACGCGGTGTGCCCCAGTGCCGCCAGTCCGGTGATGGTGAGCGTCTTGCCCCGGCTCCAGCCTTGCGCCCGGCCGGTCAACGCAAACGGCAACCAATGCGTCGGGATGGCGGTGTGAAAGAACGCCACCGTGAAGCCCGCGGCCAGAATGGAAAGAAGAAGCGGCTGGTTCATGCTCAATGGCTATGTCTGTGATGAAGGTCCGGATAGTGCGGATGTTTATGCACGAGGGGTTCATGCCGGTGCCAATGAGTGTGCGGTTCGCTTGGCGGTGTATCCGGTCCGTGTGCATGCTGATGGTGCTCATCATGCACATGGCGATGCTCGTGCTCGATCGTTTCGTGACTGTGTTCGTGCTCGTGGCGCTCGCTCAGATGGAGCCAAAGGCCCACTGCCATGAGGAAGGCTGCGGCGAGCAAGAAAGCCGTTATCTGTTCGTGTAGGACGATCACGGCCAAAACCGCTCCAATGAAAGGTGCCAGCGAGAAATATGCCCCTGTTCGCGCCGTCCCCAACGCGCGCAGTGCAAGGACAAACAGCGCAAGGCTGACGCCATAGCCAACGAATCCGATGACAGCGCCGCCGCCGACAAGCGCCGGGCCCGGAAACGACGCGCCGCTCCACATGGCAAGCGCCACATTCACCGTTCCCGCCACCAGACCTTTCAACATGGCAATCTGGAGAGGATCGGCCGATGAGAGCTTTCGGGTGAGATTGTTGTCGATGCCCCAGCAGAGACAAGCGCCCGCGATGAACAAAGCGCCCCATGCAAAAGCCAGATGGCCTTGCCATGAAAGCATTGCAGCGCCTCCGAGAATGGCGAATGCGCCGAATAGAAGGCGGCGGTCCACATTCTCGTGAAACACCATCCACGCAATTCCCATCGTGGCCAAGCCTTCTAGGTTTAGAAGCAGTGACGCGCTGGCGGCATCTGTGCGCGCCAGGCCGAACATCAGAAAAAGCGGTCCCAGAACGCCACCAGTGGTGATGATAAGCGCGAGCCATGGCAGATCGTTTCGCCGCAGAGGCGCGTCAACAGCCGGAATTCTGAGCGCGGAGCGGACAAGATGAACGGCTGCGAGCCCAATGCCGGCGCCGAGATAGAGCAGACCGGCGAGCATCCAAGGGTTCACCGCGCCCAGCAGCAGCTTCGCAAACGGCGTGCTTGCACCAAACAGCGCCGCGGACGCCAAGGCGAGAACGATGCCGGATCTATTCATGAGACGGGAATACAAAATTTCCGAGGTCCGGTCGATTGCGACGGAACTTGGCAGTTTTCCAAGGGCCGATACCCCCAAATTCCGCGGGGTCGCATTAACCCGGAAGTGACCTTATATAGCTCACATTGACAGCGCGCTTTGGCGCGATTCAACTCACTCCATCGAATCGGGCGGACTTCCAATGACAGACATGCGCGACGTCTATATGAACACCCTCGTGCCGATGGTGGTCGAACAGACCAGCCGCGGCGAGCGCGCCTACGACATCTATTCGCGCCTCCTGAAGGAACGCATCATCTTCATCACCGGCCCGGTGGAAGATTACGGCGCCAGCCTGATCACCGCCCAGCTTCTGTTCCTCGAAGCCGAGAATCCGAAGAAGGAAATCTCGATGTACATCAACTCGCCGGGTGGCTACGTCACCGCCGGGTTGGGCATCTACGACACGATGCAATACATCCGCCCCAAGGTGCAGACGCTCTGCGTAGGGCAGGCCTCCTCGGCGGCCTCGCTGCTGCTTTGCGCGGGGAATCCGGGCGAGCGCTACTGCCTGCCCAACTCCCGCGTACTGGTTCACCAGCCCAGCGCCTCCTATTACGGCCAGGCGGCGGATATCGCCCGCCACGCCCAGGAGATCGTCAAACTCAAGCGCCGCCTGAATGAGATTTACGCCAAGCACACCGGGCAAACCGTTGAGGCGGTTGAAAAGATGCTGGATCGGGATACCTATCTGACCGCCGAAGAGGCCAAAGCCTTCGGCCTGGTGGACAAGATCCTGGAACGCCGCCCGGATGTGGCCGAGGGAACCGGGGGATAAACCGGGTCATCCCCTTCGATTCGCTGGGGTTTTGCCTGTTTTAAAACTTTCTTGATCCGCTTGGCGCTAACGTGGTCGAATGAATCGGGGGTGATCCGATTTGGGTTGGCGTGGGTCATGCAGGACCATGCAAAGACGTTGATCCGGCAGGATCGATGGCTGTCTTAGAGGGCTTTAAAGCCCAGGAGCGTCAATGAGTAAGGCTGGCGGCGGCGAGTCGAAAAACACCCTCTACTGTTCCTTC
>JAFECN010000288.1 GCA_018242145.1 Pseudomonadota bacterium | reverse complement strand
TTGAAGGCCGGAAAACCGGAAGTGGCAGCGCGGCTGCTGGGCCACTACTGGAGCGTAGAATCGCGCGTGGAGCATGGCGACAAGCGCGGCCGCACCATCGGCACTCCCACCGCCAATATGCACATAACCGATACGTTGAAACCGGCCTATGGCATCTATGCCGTGCGCGCTACGATCTACGAAGACGACAAGCCGGTCCTGCGCCGGGACGGTGTCGCCAGCTTCGGAATCCGCCCGATGTGGAGAACGGAAGAGCCGCTGCTGGAAACCTGGCTGTTCGATTTCGATGGCGATCTTTACGGAAAGCATATGGCGGTGGAATTCGTGCATTACATCCGGGGCGAAGAAAAATTCGACGGTCTCGACGCGTTGACGGCGCAGATCGCCCGCGACGCCGAGATGGCAAAGAAAGTGTTGGCCCAGGCATGATAGCGCCGGTTCTGCCACGTCCCTATCCGGATGCGAAGCTTCTCGAAGGCCGTTTCGCCGATCTGGAGCGCGTGGATGTGAAGCGCCACGTCAAGGAACTGTGGGATTCCATCGGCGCCGTGGATGAACTGTGGAAGAGCATCCCGTCCGGCCCCTTTGCGGACGAGAAGGCATTCAAGGACTGGCTGGCGGATCGTTCGGCCCGCGACGGGCAGGCGCTTTATGCGGTGCGCGATAAGAAGAGCGGCAAGGCGGCCGGTCTTTATTTCCTGCTGCGCATCGACCCGCAGGCGGCGACCTGCGAGATCGGTCTGGTCTATGGCAAGGCGCTCCAGCGCACGGCCGCCGGGACCGAGGCGTTCTATCTGCTGGCGAATTATGCGCTCGGCACGCTGGGTTATCGGCGGCTGGAATGGCGCTGCGGCCCGGAGAACGATGCTTCCAACCGCGCGGCGCAACGCTACGGCTTCACCCGCGAGGGGATGCTGCGCCAGACAAGCTGGACCAAGGGCGTGAACTGGGACACGGTCTATTACTCGATCATCGATGGCGAATGGCCCGCGATCTCCGGCCGATTCCAGGCATGGCTGAACCCGCGCAATTTCGACGAGCACGGCCACCAAATCCGCGCGCTTTCGTCCTTTTCCTGACCGCTGGACCCCGGCTGGGGCGGCTGTTAGAAGAATTCCAACCGATTTCCTTGGGCTTTCGACCGATGAACCGTGTGGGTTTCAGGGGTGAACGAATTCGCCGCCCGGCTCCGCCGCCGGGGGAATGATCCTTGCCGGGTGCGCGCGGATGCCGGGTGATGCCCTGTCCGCCAACCTGATAAAGACCTGGAACCAATGTCCGACACCACCGATGCCAAGCCCGCCCGCGACTACAAAGCGACTCTCTTTCTGCCGGCCACCGACTTTCCGATGAAGGCCGGTCTGCCCGCGGCTGAGCCAAACTGGCTCGCACGCTGGGAGAAAATGGATCTCTACGGCCGAATCCGGAAAGCGATGAAGGGCAAGCCGCTCTTCGTGCTGCATGACGGCCCGCCCTATGCGAACGGCGAAATCCATTCCGGCACCGGATTGAACAAGGTGCTGAAGGATATTGTGGTGCGGTCGCGCGGCTTCCTCGGCTTCGATGCACCTTACATCCCGGGCTGGGACTGCCACGGCCTACCGATCGAATGGAAGATCGAGGAGAAGTACCGTAAGGAAGGCAAGTCGAAGGACGACGTTCCGATCGACCAGTTGCGCCGCGACTGCCGCGAATTCGCCGAACACTGGATCGACGTGCAGCGCGCGCAGTTCAAGCGTCTCGGCTGCATGGGCCAATGGGACAAGCCTTACACCACGATGGATTATCGCGCCGAAGCGGTGATCGCGGGCGAGTTGCACAAATTCGTGGACCTGGGGCTTCTCTATCGCGGCTTCCGGCCGGTGATGTGGTCGCCGGTGGAGAAGACTGCGCTCGCCGAAGCCGAGGTCGAGTATCACGAGAAGCAATCGCCCACGATCTATGTGAAGTTTCCGGTCGTCAAAGGGCCGGACGATCTGAAAGGCGCGAGCGTCGTCATCTGGACGACGACTCCGTGGACCATCCCCGGCAACCGTGCCATCGCGTTCTCGCCGGCGATGGATTACGCGCTCTACGAGGTGGATACGGTCAGCGAAGGCGCGCTGCCGAAGGTTGGCGAGCGGCTGCTGCTGTCCGATGCGTTGGCGGAGCAGACCGCGAAGCATTCCAAGATCACGCTGAAGCGCATCGCGAAAGTCGATCCGCATGGCCTGATTGCGGCGCATCCATTGCGCGGACAGGGCTATGAATTCGACGTGCCGCTGCTGCCCGGCGATCACGTCACCGCCGATACCGGCACGGGCTTCGTGCACACCGCGCCGGGCCATGGCGAAGAAGACTTTGCGCTGCTGACCAGCCTGAACCGCAACTATACGCGCGAGAATCCCGATGCGTTCGGCGTGGTGCAGGAAGATGGCTCCTTCGCGCCGCATGTGCCGGTCTTCGCGGGCAAGCGCATCCTCACGCCCGAAGGCAAGGATGGCGATGCGAACGGCGCGGTCATCAAGACCTTGATCGAAGCGGGCAGGCTGCTCGCGAAAGGCTCGCTGCGCCATCAATATCCGCATAGCTGGCGCTCCAAGGCGCCGGTGATTTTCCGCGCCACGCCGCAATGGTTCGCGTCGATGGATCGCGAAATCCCCGGCGGCGGCACGCTACGCACGCGCGCGATGAAAGCCATCGGCGACACCAAATGGTTTCCGAAGTCGGGTGAGAACCGCATCGCGGGCATGGTGAAGGATCGCCCCGACTGGGTGCTGTCGCGCCAGCGCGCCTGGGGCGTGCCGCTCGCGATCTTCGTGAACAAGCAGACCGACGCGATCCTGAACGATCACGACGTCAACGCGCGCATTGTGGAAGCCTTCAAGAAAGAAGGCGCGGATGCGTGGTTCAAGCCCGGCTCCGCAGAGCGTTTCCTCGGCAACAAATACAAAGCCGAAGATTTCGAACAGGTGAAAGACATTCTGGATGTCTGGTTCGACTCCGGCTCAACGCATGTGTTCACGGTGGAGCAGCCGCTGGAGCCGGAATGGCCGCAGAAAGACCACGCCGATCTTTATCTGGAAGGCTCGGATCAGCATCGCGGCTGGTTCCAGTCCTCGCTGCTGGAAAGCTGCGCCACGCGCGGCCGCGCGCCTTATGATGAAGTGCTGACCGCCGGTTTCGTGCTCGACCGCGAAGGCGACAAGATGTCGAAGTCCGTCGGCAACGTGATCCTGCCGCAGACCATCGCCGACAAGAACGGGGCGGACATCTTCCGCCTGTGGGTCGCCTCCAGCGACTTCACGCAAGATCTGCGCATGGGCAACGACATCATCCAGTCGAACACCGACGCTTATCGCCGTCTGCGCAACACGATCCGCTTCATGCTCGCGAACCTGTCCGGCTTCGACGAGAAGGAACGCATCGCCCATCGCGAGATGCCGGAATTGGAGCGCTACATCCTCGCCAAGCTGGCGGAGATCGATGCGGTGGTGCGTGACGGCTACACCAATTACGACTTCAACCGCGTTTACAACACCGTGTTCTCGTTCTGCACCAACGAGTTGTCGGCCTTCTATTTCGACATCCGCAAGGACGCGCTTTATTGCGACGCCGCCACCAGCGTGCGCCGCCGCGCGGCGCGCACCGTCACCGATCTGGCGTTCCGCCATGTGGTGACATGGCTGGCGCCGATCCTGTGCTTCACGATGGAAGAGGCATGGCTGCTGCGCTTCCCGGGCGAGAACGAAAGCGTGCACCTGCACACCTTCCCGCATGTGCCGAAGGATTGGCATGACGAGACGCTCGTCCAGAAATGGGCGCGCATCCGCGAGTTGCGCCGCGTCGTCACCGGCGCGCTGGAAGTGGCGCGCCGCGACAAGGTGATCGGGGCAAGCCTCGAAGCGCGCCCGGTGCTGTTCGTGAATGCCGACGACGCCAAGCTGTTCGAAGGTCTCGATCTCGGTGAGATCGCCATCACCTCGCACGCCGTCGTCTCGACGCATGAGGCACCCGCCGACGGTTTCACGCTGCCGGACGTGGAAGGCGCAACGGTCCGCTTCGAGCATGCGCAGGGCGACAAGTGCGCGCGCTGCTGGATGATCCTGCCGGAAGTGGGCCAGCACCCCAAACACCCCGACCTCTGCAACCGCTGCTCCGCCGCGGTGGACGCTCTGGAGAAGACCGCATGACATCCCGCGACTGGGGCCTCGCGGCCGCGGCCATTGCTCTTATCGCCGATCAGGGCTCCAAGATCCTGATGCTCTATGGCTTTGGCTTCATCAATATGTCGCCGGGCGATGCGATCGACGTCCTGCCCTTCTTTAACCTCGTGATGGTCTGGAATCCGGGCGTTTCCTATGGCCTGTTCCCGGCGCATGGGCCTTGGGGAACCGCCTTTCTGGCCGTATTTTCATTGGCGGCTGTCGGGGGACTGGGCTACTGGCTCTGGAACGCGGCGCGGCCCGCATTGGCGGTCGGCCTTGGCCTGGTGATCGGCGGGGCGCTGGGAAATCTGGTGGACCGGCTGATTTATGGAAAGGTTGCCGACTTTTTTCACTTTTACGTTCTCGGCTACGATTGGTATGTGTTCAACCTCGCCGATTGTGCGATCACCTTCGGCGTCGCCGCGCTTTTGTACGATGCCCTGCTGCGGCCCGAACATGCGCCCGGCGCGGGCTAGATTTGGAGAGTTGTGATGGCCGAACTGCGCATGCGGACTTTGTGGCGCGCTGGTGTTCTGCTTGCCGTCGGCCTGTCGCTGACGTCCTGCGACGCGATCCGCGAGGCGGCGGGCGTGACCAAGCAGCCGCCGGACGAATTCGCCATCGCCACCAAGGCGCCGCTCATCATTCCGCCGGACTACAATCTGAAGCCGCCGAAACCCGGCGCCGCGCCGCTCAATCAGGTGTCGCCGACGCAGGCCGCGCAGGCCGCGCTCTATGGCGCGGACACCCAGCAGATCGCGGCTTCGATCCAGGGCAATTATAGCGAGGCGGAAAAACTTCTCCTGGCGCAATCCGGCGCCGCGGCCGCCGACGATTCCATCCGCCGCGTGATCGCCGCCGACAATGCGAAGGCGGAAGACACCGGATCGTTCACGGACTCGCTTCTCTTCGGCAGCAGCGCCACGGCGTCCGGGGATGCGCCGCTCGACGCAAACGCCGAGGAAGCCCGCATCGACGCGGCAAAGAATGGCGACAAGCCCGCCGGCGAACAAAAAGAAAAAGCCACGATCGGCGATAGCAGTGAGAACAACAGCAACAGTAGCTGGTGGCCGTTCTGAATTTGACGCTTCCCATATCCTTGGCGCGCGGATGGTTCTGCGCCGCCACAGCCGCCGCTCTTCTTCTTGCGGCGCCCGCCGGCGCGCAGGAGAGCCACGTTTTCCAGTTCGCGCTGCGCAACGGCATGCAGGTGGTGGTGGTGCCGGATCATCGCGCGCCGGTCGTCACCCAGATGCTCTGGTTCCGCGTCGGCGGGGTGGACGATCCGCCGGGTCTTTCCGGCCTCGCGCATTTCTTCGAGCACATGATGTTCCGCGGCACCAAGACGGTGAAGGGCGACGAGTTCGCGCAGACCGTCGCGCGCAATGGCGGGGAAACCAACGCCTTCACTACGCATGACTACACGGCGTTCTACGAACAGATCGCGAAAGACCGCCTGCCGCTGGTGATGAACCTCGAAGCGGACCGCATGATGAATCTCGACCTGTCCGACTCCAATGTGAACACGGAGCGGAGCGTGGTCATGGAAGAGCGCCGCATGCGCGTGGACAACGATCCGCAATCGCTGACGCGCGAGCAGATGGAAGCCGCGCTCGATCTTTCGCATCCTTATGGCCGGCCGGTGATCGGCTGGCCGGAAGAAATTCGCCATATCGACCGCAAGGAAGCGCAGGACTTCTACAATCACCACTACGCGCCGAACAACGCGATCCTCATCGTGGCGGGCGACGTGACGCCGGCGGAGGTGCGCAAGGATGCCAGCGCGGCCTATGACAAGGTGCCGCCGCGCGAACTGACGGGCCGCGCCGAATATGCCCAGCCGCAACGGCTGGGCGCGACGCGCCTGTCGATCTACCGGCCCGATGTGAAGGTGCCGCTGTTCATGCGCCTTTATCGCGTCGTCAGCTACGCCGAGGCGAAGCCGGGCCAGGCGGAAGCGCTGGAGACCTTCGCGCAATTGCTGGGCGGCGATGCGACGAGCGTGCTCTATCGCGAGCTGGTGGTGAAGCGGAAGCTCGCGACGAATATCGGCGCCAGCTATGACGGCTATGCGCGCGACAACGGCACCTTCGGCATCTATGCCATTCCGCGTCCCGGCGTGCGCCTCGACCAGCTCGAACACGCGATCGACAAGATCCTTGAAGTCTATGGCAAGAAGCCGCCCGCGGCTGCCGACCTCAAGCGCGCCAAGACGCAACTTGTGGCCGATGCCATGTATCAGCGCGACAGCCAGTTCTCGCTCGCA
>JAFECN010000287.1 GCA_018242145.1 Pseudomonadota bacterium | reverse complement strand
GCCCTTGCGAAGCCCGGTGCCCAGCGCCTTCGAGCACGCCTCTTTCGCCGCGAAGCGCTTGGCATAACTCGCCGCGCGTTGCGCGCGCCGGTCGGATTTCGCGCGCTCCACATCGGTATAGATGCGCCCAAGGAACCGCTCCCCATGCCGCGCCATCGTTGCCTCGATGCGGCGGATGTCGATGAGATCGGAACCGAGGCCGAGGATCATGTTTCCTCGCCCAACGCCGGGCGCCGCCCGGCAGAAAGTTTTTGCGCGCAGAGCCGCAGAGACGCAGAGGAAAAGCTCAAACTCTGCGCCTCTGCGGCTCTGCGTGAGATTTCTTTGTTCATCACGCGCGCGCCTCATCCATGAGCTGGCGCATTTTTTTGATCGATGCTTCGAGGCCGACGAAGATCGCCTCGCCGATCAGGAAGTGGCCGATATTGAGTTCGCGGATTTCGGAAATGGCGGCGATGGGTTTCACATTGTCATAGGTCAGGCCGTGACCGGCATGAACTTCCAACCCTATGGACGCGCCATAGGCCGCCGCCTCGCGCACTTTCTCCAGAAGCTCTGCTTCCTTCTTCCTGTCACCCGCGAAACCGGCTTCGGCATAAGCGCCGGTGTGCAACTCCACCACCGGCGCACCGAGCGCCTTGCTTGCATCGAGCTGCGCGCGATCCGGCTCGATGAACATGGAGACGCGGATTTTCGCGTTGCCCAGCGAACGCACCAGCGGCGCCAGGCGATTGTGCTGTCCCACCGCGTCGATACCGCCTTCGGTCGTGCGCTCCTCGCGTTTCTCGGGAACGATGCAGGCGGCGTGCGGCTTCGCCCTCAGCGCGATGGCGACCATCTCATCCGTCGCCGCCATTTCCAGATTGAGCGGAATTTTCAGTTCGCGCGAAAGTTTCGCGATGTCTTCATCGGTGATGTGGCGGCGATCCTCGCGCAGATGCGCGGTGATGCCGTCCGCACCCGCAGCCTCCGCCATCTTCGCCGCGCGCATCGGATCGGGATAAGCGCCCCCGCGCGCATTGCGCACGGTCGCTACATGATCGATGTTCACGCCGAGGCGGGGTTTGGTCATGGCCGCGCCTCTTTTAGATGGATTTCCGAGACGTCTATCAAAATGGGCGTGTAGTGGCGTCCTTTTTCAGCTGGAAATAGCTTTCCGGTCACCACTACGCGTTTACCGTTCCACTGCTTTCCATAAGGCGGCTTATGGAACACCATCTGCAAAGCTTTTGAGCCGCGACCATCGTGATCGCCATTCAGACCGCTGCACGTCTCTAATGGCCAATCTAGCTTTAGAACCGCCACAACTTCCTTTTTGTCCATGCTTGGATTCTCGCCATAGTTTGGCGGTCCATAGAAAATCTTGGGTTCGACCAAGCCGACGAGTGAAACTTTTACTGGCTCATATTTCAGGCAAGAAGCATCTGACGCCGACGAAAACAACGTCGCGAAAAAACAGAAGATTATCGCCTTAGCTCTCAAGCCAACCCTCTGCTGCCGGGCTTGTAGCCCTTCGTATTCGCCAGATGCGGCGGAAGCTTGTTCGCGTCCCACGCGGGGAACTTCACGCTCGCGAGCGGCACGAATTTCACGCCGAGTTTCGCCTTGCCGCCGGAGCGGTCAATCAAACAAGCGGCGGCCACGGGCTTGCCGCCCGCCTTGCGGATCGCGTCCAGGCATTCGCGCGACGACAATCCGGTGGTCACGATATCTTCCACCATCAGCACCGGCTGGTTCTTCTTCAGCTCGAAGCCGCGGCGCAAGGTGAATTCGCCGTCCTGCCGCTCGACATACATCGCGGGCAATCCCAACTGCCGCCCCATCTCGTAACCCGGCACGATGCCGCCTACGGCGGGCGAGACGATGGCGGTGAAGTCCTGTTTCACCTCCTCGCGAACCTTCGCAGCCAGCGCCTTGCAAAGCTTCGCGGTGATCTTCGCGTTCTGGAAGACGAGCGCCTTCTGCAGGAACACGTCGGAGTGCAACCCGCTCGACAGAATGAAATGTCCGCGCAGCAGCGCGCCGGCTTTCTCGAATTCCTTCAGAACCTGTTCGGGTGTCACGCGTTCTCGCCCGTCTTTTCTGCGGATTCGTCCGGTCCGCGCACGCGGTCGACCGATTCGACCACCGCGTTCACGCGTAGCGCGCCCAGAATGTTCTGCAAATGCGCCAGATCGCGCACCTCGATATCCACCTGAAACTCGAAGAACAGCGGATTCCGGTCGGTCACCTTCATGTTGAAGATGTTGCCGCCATTGTTGCCGATCACCGTCATCACCGCGCCCAGCGAGCCCGGCACGTTCTTCACCCGCACCACCACGCGCGCCAGCGATGGCCCCGCTTCGGCGGCATGGCGGCCCCACGAGACGTCCAGCCAGTCGTCCATGCGATCCTGCGCGCGCTCCAGCTCCGCGCAGTCTATGGTGTGGATGACGACGCCCTCGCCCGGCGTACGCAAGCCCACGATGCGGTCGCCCGGCAAGGGATGGCAGCATTGGCCGAGCTTGTAGGAGATGCCTTCCGTCAATCCGCGGATGGAGATGGATTTCTTGCCCTTGCCGTCGTCGTAGTTCGGCCGCTTGCGTTCGGGATCGCGCTTCAGTTCCGGGAACACCGCTTCGACCACTTCCTGCGCACGCAACGCGCCACGGCCAACTTCGGCATAAACGTCTTCGCCCTTCGCCAGCCGCAGCTTCTTCGCGACTTCCTCGATGGCTTTTTCGGTCAATTCCTGCTGCTCGTCCGCGAACGCCTTTTCCAGGATCTTGCGGCCGAAATTCACATGCTCGTCGTGCCGTGCATGCTTCAGATAGCGGCGGATCTCCGCGCGGGCGCGACCCGTCACCACGAACTGCTCCCACAGCGGCGACGGCGCGGAGCCGTTCTGGCGGATGATGTCCACTTGATCGCCGTTGCGCAGGGGCGTGTGCAGCGGCACATGCACGCCGTTCACCTTCACGCCCACGGTCTGGTTTCCCAGATCGGTATGCACCTGATAGGCGAAATCGATCGGCGTGGCGCCGCGCGGCAGCGAAATCAATTCGCCCTTCGGCGTGAAGCAGAAGACCTGATCCTGATACATGTTGAGGCGCGAATTTTCGAGGAACTCCTCGGCGCTCTCGCCCCGCTCCAGCAGTTCCACCATGTCGCGCAGCCAGGCGAGTGCCGCATCCGTGGGCTCATTCACGATATGCTCGCGATAGCGCCAGTGCGCCGCCACGCCGCGCTCGGCGATGTCGTGCATTTCCTGGGTGCGGATCTGCACCTCCACGCGCTGCTGCTCCGGCCCGATCACCGTGGTGTGAATGGACTGATAGCCGTTGGTCTTGGGATTGGAGATGAAATCCTTGAAGCGGTCCGGGATCATGCGCCAGGCCTGATGCAGAACGCCCAACGCGCGATAACAATCCTCCGGCGTCTTCACGATCACGCGGAAGCCGAAAATGTCGGACAGTTGCTCGAAGTTGAGCTGCTTGTCCTTCAGCTTGCGCCAGATCGAATAGGGCCGCTTCGCGCGGCCATAGACCCACGCCTCCACGCCATGCTCCGCCAGCACGCGCTTGATGGCGTCGGCGATGCGGCCCACGCGCATGCCGCTGGATGCATCCAGCCGCGCCAGCCGCGTGACGATGGAGTTTCGCGCTTCGGGATTGAGTTCGGCGAAAGCGAGGTCTTCCAGTTCCTCGCGCATGTTCTGCATGCCGATGCGGCCCGCGAGCGGCGCATAGATATCGACGGTTTCCTGCGCGATGCGGCGGCGCTTTTCCGGCTTTTCGATGTGGTTCAGCGTGCGCATGTTGTGCAGCCGGTCGGCCAGCTTCACCAGGAGCACCCGGATGTCGTTGGACATCGCCAGCATCAGCTTGCGGAAATTCTCCGCCTGCTTGGTGCGTTCGCTGAACAGCTCCAGTTGCGACAGCTTCGTCACGCCATCGACGAGATTGGCGATTTCCTCGCCGAAATTCTCCTTAACGTCTTCGATGGTGACATAGGTGTCCTCCACCGTGTCGTGCAGCAGCGCCGTCACGATGGTGGGTACATCGAGCTTCAACTCGGTGAGGATCGCCGCCACTTCGAGCGGATGGGTGAAATAGGGATCGCCGGACGCGCGGAACTGCTTTCCGTGCGCCTTCATCGCATAGACATACGCCTTGTTGAGCAGTTCCTCATTGGCCTGCGGATCGTAGGCTTTCACCCGGTCCACGAGTTCGGTCTGGCGCATCAGCTTGCGCACGGGCTTCCCGCGGGGAATGACCGAGGAGAGCGCCGACAAGGCCGCCGTCACGACACCGCGCGCACCGGATGCCTGGCCATGCTCCGCCGGTGGCGGCGAAGAGTGAATCTCACCCTGCGCCGCAGCTTTTGTTTCGCCGGGCCGCGTCGGAACGCTCATTGTTCCAACAATATAGAGCAATTTTCGGGGTTTGGCGTGGGCTGCTGAGAAAACATATAGACCGCCAAGCCGTAACGCGTTACGCTCTGGGCAGGAGATCGATCATGGCATCGCCGGCCCAACGCATGAAGACTATGCGCGAACGACGCCAAGCGAAGGGTATTCGGGAGATCAGACTTGCCCTTCCCGATCCCCGTTCGCCTTCGGTGCGCCGGCGCATCGCCCATCAGGTTGCCCGCCTTTCCGCATCAAGCGAAAGCGACGCACTGGACTGGATCGAAGCCGTTTCGGAATTCGACGAGCGTCCACGCAAGTGAAGCGTGGCGATATCGTGACGGTCGCGGCCAGCGGCGACTATGGAAAACCGCGCCCGGCCGTCATCGTTCAGACCGACGCGCTGCCGGAGCTGCACGGCTCCGTCATTATCTGCCAGATGACATCCGATCTTTCGGACCTGCAGGATTTTCGCATTGATATCGAGCCCAGCGAACACAACGGGTTGCGCGTGAGATCGCAGATCATGGC
Organism: Pseudomonadota bacterium; assembly: GCA_018242145.1. Lineage (GTDB taxonomy): Bacteria > Pseudomonadota > Alphaproteobacteria > Micropepsales > Micropepsaceae > Rhizomicrobium. Next base: position 2,573 of record JAFECN010000287.1, on the reverse strand, counting down.
CGACAAGCCCGTAACCGTGCGGCGTTCGCGCATTGGCCGGACCATCGGCCAGTTGAGCGAGAAAGACATTCGGCGCCTCAATATCGCCCTCGCTTTCGTGATGGGACTTGCGGACTGAACCAAAAAACAAAGGGCGGCCCGATGGACCGCCCTTTGAAATTCCCTGTCCGGACAGGATTACTCCTCGTAATCGCCTTCCGGCTCCGGCTGCGGTTCGGCGCGGCGCTGGGCTTCGGAGGTGAGCGCGCGCAGCAGCTCTTCTTCCGTCACTTGGCGGGCCTGCACGTCCTCGCGCACATCCTCTTCCGTCGGCTGGGCCTCCGGCTCGTCCACTTCGGCGTGCTTCTGGAGGGACTTGATGTATTCCTCCTTGGCCTCGTCCGGCTTGATCTCCTTGGCCGCGATCTCGCGCAGCGCGACGACCGGGTTTTTGTCGCGATCGCGATCGACCAGCGGTTCGGCGCCGCCGGACAACTGACGCGCACGGAAGCCCGCCACCAGCACCAGAGCGAAGCGGTTCGGCGCCTTGTCCACGCAATCTTCAACGGTAACGCGGGCCGTGCAAAGGTCCTTTTGGATGCGATTTCAAAGGGTTGGACCGAAGCGGAGTCCCGCCCTTCGGAAGGCCGGGGACACTATATAAAGCAGCCCCACGATACAAGCCCGCCGTCCCCAAAGTTCCATGGCATCATCCTGCCGGCAAAGGGGATGAAAATGCGGATTTCCGAGCGGATTTTGGGGGCGTTGCTGGTGCTGGCCGCCGTGGTGACCGCCTATTACTGGTGGGATTATTTCACCGGCGGCGACGTGATGGTGCTGAAGGATCGCTGGTACACCGCCTTCGAATCCAGTTTCCCGGTTGCCGACGGCTGGCTGTCTCTCTGCGCCCTGATCGCCGGTATCGGCTTTTTCCTGGGCCGCCGCGCGGCCCCGCTCTTCGGCCTCATGGCCGCATCCGCCTTCTTCTATCTCGCCGCGATGGACATCACCTTCGATGTCGAGAACGGCCTGTATGCCATGGCGGCGGCAAGCGATGCGATGAAGTTCGAGATCTTCATCAACGTCTCCTGCCTCATCCTCGGCGCATGGACGCTCGCGGTGTCCTGGCGAAAGCTACGCTGAATCCCCCGGCAGCTTCGCAGCGTCTGCTTTCGCTTCCAGATGATCCTTGTGCGCGTGGATAAGGGGCTGCGCGCGCAACCATGTCGTGAAGGCGCGCGCGAACAGCATGGCGCAGGAAAAGAGGATTCCCGCATCCGTCCATCCCATGATCGAAGCCGGGCCGTTATGCGGCGCGCTGGGAATCGGCGAGTCGAAATAGCCGGAGGCGCTGAACGGCGAGCCGTTCACATCCGGCAGGATGAACTTCAGCCCGAACTTCACCACGAACAGCGCCGCGATAAGGATCGTTCCCACCGGCGTCGCCTTGCTGGTGATCGTGCCGGTCTCATAGTTCAGCGCGAATTCCTGATGGTGCGCGGAGAGAAACCCGGTCACCAGCCCTGCCCCAACCGCCACGAGGTCGATCGGAATCCACAACCACCACGGCTTCGGCAGCGGTGCCCACCACAAGGTCAGCACCGTCGCGACAATGATAAAGCCCGGGAACCAGAAGATGCGGTTCACCCGCACCTTGCGCGGCTTGTTGTTCATCAACCGCCGGCCGACGATGAACACGACGATCAAGGGAAGAATATAGGGCGCGAATTCCTTGGGCACGGCTCTCTCCGTCTGGCCTTCCAGCCTATAGCCCGGATCGCGGCCCGAAGCGCGGTTGAAGGGTTAAAGAATGTCCATCACACTAGTGGATGCAACATCGAGGCGAACGGGATGCACGGTCTGCGATATTTCTGGCTGATCGGCGCGGTGCTGGCCTTTGCGTCCGGCACCGCACAAGCAAGTGGTGGGTGGCACCGCTATCGCGATCCGGACGGATTGTTCTTGCTCGCCTATCCGCCGGGATGGCGTGTGGACACGCACCACGTCTATACCGCACGCGGCCCCGGCAAGGAGATTCATGGCGTGGCCTTCAAAGTGAATCCCGACTTCACCAAGGGCACCAATCTCTCCCCCGATTCCTATTTCGCCGTCGAGGTTCTGCCCGGCGCTGCATCCTGCACGCCCGATCTCTTCCTGGACGACGCCGTCGGCAAGGTTCGCACCAAGCGCGGCCATCACGGCATCACATGGCTGGTTCTGGATGGCGCCGATGCGGGAGCCGGAAATGTCTATGAGGAGACGGTGCAGGCTGCGGCGGACTCACATCCCTGCATCGCCACGCGCGCCTTCGCCCATTCCACCAATATCGGCAATTACGATCCGGGCACGATAAAAGCGTTCGACCGCGCCGCTTTCAACCGCACGATCGACCGGATGCGCGCCAGCGTCCGCCTGCTGCGGCGTTAGACGGGCTTGATCGCTTCGCGTTCCGCCACCGGAAGCGCCTTCAGCAGTTCGGTCACAGATAGTCCCGACACCGGATGCCGCCAGTCCGGCGCCACATCGCGCAGCGGCACCAGCACGAAAGCGCGCGATTCCATGCGCGGATGGGGCAGCACCGGCGGTCCGCTTTC
>JAFECN010000286.1 GCA_018242145.1 Pseudomonadota bacterium | reverse complement strand
TGATGGACAATCTCGAAGAATTCTTCCCTCGCGCCCGGCAGCGCGACGAGTATCGCAGGTTGCTGGCATCCGTCTTCCGCTACATCTTCCACCTCGCGCAATTCATGAGCGACAATGCCGACGGCGAGCGGCAAGGCGAGGGCGCCATTCTCGAAGCCGCCATCGAGCGTGTCTGGCGCGACTATCAGTTTCGCGAGGACGGATCGCCGCGCGCCGATCTTGCGTGCTTTCCGGCGAATTTCGGCACCGCTATTCAGCGCGAATATGCGCAGCAGATCGAAGAGATCATCGCCTATGGCTTCGGCCAGTTTCATCTCTCGCAGGGCGCGATGCAGCGGCTTCGCGAGATCGCCATCTACGCGGTGGTGAAGGACCTCTTCCTGGAAGACGTCACGGGGCTTGTGTTCGCGGGCTTCGGCGAGGACGAGCGCTATCCCAACGTCGTCACCTATTTCGCGTCCGCGATGGTCGGCGGCTATCTCAAGCGGGCGGAGGCGTCCGCCGATGCCATCGACACCGATACCAAATCCAAAATCCGCGTCTTCGCGGACAGCGAAGTCACCAATGCCTTCATCCGCGGCATCGACTTCAATCTGGAGCGGCGGCTCTATGGCGGTTTTCGCATGATGATGGGCGGGCTGGTCGATCAGATGATCGCGGCGTTCCCCGACGCCACCCCGGCGCAGCGCGACGAAGTGCGGACGCGCTTCCAGAACAGTTTCGTGCCCCGCTATGTCGAGGCGTTCCGCGGCATGATCGCGGATTATCAGCAGCAGACGTTCATCAATCCGATCCTGCGGGTGCTGGAGATCGCCTCGCGCACCGAACTGGCGCAGACGGCGAAGGAACTGGTGGGGCTGAACATCTTCAAGAAGCGCATCATGGCGCAGAAGGAAACCGTGGGCGGGGCCATAGACGTGGCGATGATCAGCCGCGAGAATGGCTTCCAGTGGTTCTCCCGGCAGGATGGAGGCTGATATGGCCGAAACGCGCAGCCGTTTCATGGAAAGCGCCGAGCGCCTCGAAGGCGTGGTGCGCGCCCTCAAGACGCGCCAGATCGAAGAGCGTCAGGGGCCGGTTCAACTCGCGCCCGGCGGCGTGACGGCCATAAGCCCGGACGAGCTTTGGGCAAAGCAATTCGCGACCCAATGCATCGGCCCGGTCTGTTTCAAGGTGCCGCCCGGATCGGAGATGGCGTTGCCGCCGCTCACACAATCGCTGCAAAGCTTTCCTCCCGCGCGGCAGAGCGCTTACGCACCGCCGCCGGGACATCCGGCGCGGCCGCAACCGACGGCCGCCGCGCCGGTCGTGCGAATAGAGCGGGACGCGCATATCGGGGCGGTGCTGGGCAAGCCAAAGCGCCGCGGCGTATTCGCGAGACTGTTTGCCCGTTAGGCGCCCCACACATCGCGGGCGCTTTGCGCGATGATGCGCTTCGTCTCGTCCCAGAGGGGAAGTTTCTCGATCGCGCCCCGGCTGAACCATGTCGCATCCGCGGCATCCGAAGCCGCCGCCGCTTCGCCGGAAACCACGCGCGCTGAATAATCGATCAGGACGAAATGCAGCCCCGCCGCGCCGACGCTGGCATCCAGCATTGTTTCCGCGACACCGGCGAGGCCGAGCAGGGCGATCTCCAGCCCGGTTTCTTCCCGCACCTCGCGCCGGACGGCATCTTCGAGGCTCTCACCGAATTCGACCTTGCCGCCGGGCAGGCTCCATTGGCCCTTGCGAGGCTCCTTGGTCCGGCGGATGAGCAGAACCTCCTGCGCGTCGCTCCAGATGACGGCGGCAACACCGAGGACGGGTTTGGCGGCAGGAAGATCGGTCATATCCGCTGGTTAAAGCCAAAACCTCTTGAATCCAATCCGTTACAAGGTATTCCTCTGACCCGGCTTCATGTCCAAGCGGGCTGTGGGGTCAAAGTTTTGCCATGTCGGCGGGCTAGTCCCGCAGCGCTTCAAGGGGAGAACGGAATGTTTCGAACGGGACTGTTGATCGTCGGCGCGCTGGCGCTTTTCACTGTCGCAGCACAGGCCGCCGATCCGGCGCTCAGCCCGGAAGCCAACGCCGCCTATCTCAAGGCCAATGCCGCCAAGCCCGGCGTCGTCGTGGAGCCGAGCGGCCTGCAATACAGCATCATCAAGAGCGGTTACGGCAAACGTCCCGGCCCGCGGGACTCCGTGACCGTCTATTACAAAGGCCAGCTCATCAACGGCACCACCTTCGATGCGACGGAGCCGGGCTTCCCGGCCCAGTTCACGGTCAACCGGCTGATCCCCGGCTGGACCGAGGCCCTGATGCTGATGCGCGAAGGCGATCACTGGCAGCTCGTCATCCCGGCCAATCTCGCTTACGGGCCGGCCGGAAACGGTCCCATCCCGCCCAACCAGACGCTGGTGTTCGATCTGGAACTTCTCAAGGACGCGCCGCCCCCGCCCAAGCAGCCGGGTCAGGACGACGACAGCCATCCGGGGCCGGGCGCTTCCTGATCTGATCCGCACCGGAGCGGGTGCTATGGTCGGGCCTTCAGGGCGGAATTTCGTCTGACAAATATCGGCCCGGCCGGTGCCGGCACGAGGGTTATGGTTTTGATATTCCTGAAGTGGGTCCGCAGCGTTCCCGCCGGCACATGGAAGATTGCCGCCGCGCTCGCGCTCATGGTGGGCGCCTCTCTCTTCTTCTGGGCGAGCCGGAACTACGAAGTGACCGCGCCCAACTGGGACGGAATGGTGCGCGGCATCGCCTACAATCCCAGCCACATCTTCACGGTGCGCGATCATAAGAGGAAAATTTCGCCCGAGCAGATCGACCGCGATCTCGCGCAACTCTCGCAACTGACCTCGCACGTCCGCACCTACACGGTGGACGACGGCATGAACCGCGTG
>JAFECN010000285.1 GCA_018242145.1 Pseudomonadota bacterium | reverse complement strand
GGACGTTCCGCGCGGCGCGCAATTTGTGCTGGCGGATCTGGAGGATGCCACCGCGATCTCCCAAATGGCCCGCGGCTGCGGCGCCGTTCTGCATTTTGGCGGGATTTCGATGGAAGAGCCGTTCGAAACGGTGATCGGTCCCAATATCCGCGGGCTCTACAACGTCTATGAAGCGGTGCGCCGGGAGAAAGCGCGTATGGTTTTCGCATCGTCACATCATGTCGTGGGTTTTTACGAGCGTGGCGTCACCATCGATCAGACCAGCCCGATGCGTCCGGATGGCTATTACGGGCTGTCGAAAGCCTATGGCGAATTGATGGGGCGCATGTACTGGGACAAGCATGCGGTGGAGAGTGTGTTGCTTCGCATCGGCGTGAGCAGGCCCGAACCGTTGGAAGACCGCATGCTGACAACATGGCTGTCGCATGACGATCTTGTGCGGCTGGTGGAGCGCAGTGTGCTCGCCAGTGCGCTGGGCTGCATCGTTGTGTGGGGCGTCTCGAACAACCGGCGCATGACCTGGTGGCAAGGCGATTCCCGGGATGTGCTGGATTGGCATCCACAGGACAGCGCCGATCCGTTCGTTCCCGTGCTGGAAGGACGAACGAGCGGAAACGCTATCACCGAGCGGTATCAGGGCGCCGGATTTTGCACCAGGGACTATTCCCGGACCACGCCATCGCCGAAGGCGCTCTTCGCCACTTGACGGCCTCTTATCCTGGCAGCGTCTTCAGGAGGCCAGCCGCCACTCCGGCACGCCGGCGCCGATATCCAGAAATGCCGTCGCCGTGGCCTTGTCCAGCGAGACCAGCGCCAGATCGGTGGGCACGTCGCACACCTCTCCGCGGCTATAGACCGCCAGCACCATGATCTGCGGTGGCCCCTCCTTGCGCCACAGCGGCAGGGCGGTGATCTCCAGCGATTTGAACAGTCCGCGCTGATAGTGGATGCCCAAAACCTGCCAAAGCCCGCAAGGCTGTTGCACCAGTGTTTGCAGGCGCTGTTCGGTGGTGGGCCGCATATGGGCAGGGATATAATGGAAGTAGTCCTGCCCGACGACCGGGAAAGGGATGCGTTCGCGAATGCGCTCGCCGACCAGGCATACGCGCGAAGATGGGGGCGTCCCCGGCATGATGTCGATAAGCCCCATGTCCGGCAGCATCTTCTTGAAGCCGTGCAGCGACAACGCACCCCGGTCGGGCACGGCGGCGTTGTCTCTCGGCAACGCGCGCCAGGCCGCTTCGAAGGCGAGGCTGTCCTTGGTGCGCTGGGCGATCAGCGCATCGGGATCTTTGACCAGCACGTTCAAACCGGCGAATCCTCCCCAGCCCCCGCGCATCCTGCGCAAACGATACTTTCCACTTGGTTGCACAATGCTGGTCATTCCCGCGGCGTTCTTGCAGACTCTTCCCCTGATGCTTGGGTTCCTTACCCGGCGCATGACGGATAAGTTCGAATTTTAGAGATCGCGAAAAGAAACGGCATGGCGCAGAATTCCGGAAGAGGGCCCTCGGGGCGCGGCGAGGCCAAGCGCACGCGCGTGAAAACCGCCAGCCGCCGCAGCACCTCATCCACGCGCTGGCTGGAGCGTCAGCTTAACGACCCTTATGTGCGCGAAGCCAAAAGCAAGGGCTATCGCAGCCGCGCGGCGTTCAAGCTGCTGGAACTGGATTCGAAATTCCATCTTCTGAAGAAGGGCGCGCGCGTGCTGGATCTGGGCGCCGCGCCCGGCGGGTGGACGCAGGTTGCGGTCGCGCGCGTGGGCGAGACGGGCAAGGTTGTCGGCGCCGATGTGCTGGAGATGGAGCCGGTCGCCGGCGCGGCGTTGTTTCTGGCCGACCTCACCGATCCCGATGTGCCCGCGATGCTGAAAGCGGCGCTGGGCGGCCCCGCCGATCTGGTGCTCACCGATATGGCCGCGCCCACCACCGGCCACCGCGCCACGGATCATCTGCGCACGCTCGCGCTGTTTGAAATCGCGCTCGATGTGGCCGAGGATACGCTCAAGCCGGGGGGCGCCTTTGTGGGCAAGGTGTTTCGCGGCGGGGCCACGGGCGATCTGCTCGCGCGCATCAAGAAGATGTTCGGGGATGTGAAGCATGTGAAGCCGCCCGCCAGCCGCGCGGAGTCGGTGGAGCTTTATCTGGTGGCCACGGGGTTCCGCGGCTGACTGGGCATAGAGAAGAGAAGGGGAATTTCATGCACGTCCTAGCCGCCTCCATCGGGGCTGCCATGCTGGTGGCCGCCGCGGTTCTGCCCGCGCAGGCCGCCGATCAGAACGCCGATCAGCGTTTCGTCGCGCTTTACACGAAGGAGTGGAACTGGCGCATCGCGCAGTTCGGTAACCAGGACGGCAAGGCGGTGGACGACCGCCTGCCCAAGGTCGATGCGGCGACGCAGGACATGCGCCAGCATTATTGGGAAGACGTGATGGCCGCGTTGAACGCGATCCCGCGCGACCGGCTCTCGCCCAGGGAGCAGATCAACTACGACGTTTACAAGCCGCAGATCGCGGCCTTCATCGCCGACCAGAAATTCCGCACCTATGAAATGCCCGCCAATTCGGACTCCGCCTTCTGGAGCGGCTTCGAGTGCGGCCATTGCCGCAGCGTGCAGGATTACAGGAACTGGATTTCGCAGATCTCCGACATCCCGCGCTATTTCCACGAACAGACCGACGAGATGCGCGCCGGCCTCAAGCGCGGCTTCACGCCGCCGCAGGTGACGCTGCAGGGCCGCGACAAATCCATCTCCGGCATCGCGGACGAAAAGCCGGAAGACACCCCGTTCTACGTTCCGTTCAAGACGATGGACGGCATTGCTCCGGCCGACCAGACGGCGCTGCGGGCCGAGGCCGTCGCTGCGATCCGCGACAAGGTGCAGCCGGCCTACACAGAGCTTCTGAAATTCTGGAACGACACTTATGTTCCCGGCGCGCGCAAGACGCTTGCGGCGGACGATCTGCCGGATGGCAAGGCGTTCTATCAAAGCCAGATCCTCGAATACACGACGCTGGACTGGACGCCGGAGAAGATCCACCAGATCGGCCTCGATGAAGTCGCGAAGATCCATCAGCAGATGCTCGACGAAATGAAGAAGACGGGCTTCAAGGGCGACTTCCCGGCCTTCCTGAAATTCCTGCGCACCGATCCGCAGTTCTACGCGAAAACGCCGCAGGAACTTCTGGATCACGCCGCATGGGTCGCCAAGGAATTCGACGGCGTGGCGTCGCGCTATTTCGGCCTGCTGCCGCGCGCGCGTTTTGCCATCAAGCCGGTGCCGGCGGACATCGCGCCGTTCTGGACATCGGGCCGCGGCGGCCCCGGCGTCTATTTCGTCAACACTTACGATCTGCCGCACCGCCCGCTCTACAATCTGCCTGCGCTCACCTTGCATGAATCCGCGCCGGGCCATGCGTGGCAGATGCCGCTGGCGATGGAAGACAAATCGCTGCCGGACTTCCGGCGCTATACTTATATCTCCGCCTATGGCGAGGGCTGGGCGCTCTATTGCGAATGGCTGGGCGACGAGATGGGCATCTACAAGACGCCCTATCAGCGCTTCGGCATGCTGGGCTACCAGATCTGGCGTGCCGTGCGCCTTGT
>JAFECN010000284.1 GCA_018242145.1 Pseudomonadota bacterium | reverse complement strand
CCACTTGCGTCTCCACCGGGCGTATTTCGACCGGCGGATCAATCAGCCCCGTGGGGCGGATCACCTGTTCGGCGAAGACGCCGCCGGTGCGCTCCAGCTCCCACGGGCCGGGCGTGGCGCTGACATAGACGGTGGCGGGGCGCATCGCGTCCCACTCCTCGAATTTCAGCGGGCGGTTGTCGATGCAGCTCGGCAGGCGGAAGCCGTATTCGCTGAGGGTGAACTTGCGGCGGTAGTCGCCTTTGTACATCGCGCCGATCTGCGGAACGGTGACGTGGCTTTCGTCGCAGAACACCAGCGCGTCGTCGGGCAGATATTCGAACAGGGTCGGCGGCGGCTCGCCGGGTTTGCGGCCCGTGAGCCAGCGCGAATAGTTCTCGATGCCGGCGCAGGAGCCGGTGGCTTCGATCATCTCCAGATCGAAGGTGGTGCGCTGTTCCAGGCGCTGCGCTTCCAGCAACTTGCCGTTCTTGCGGAAGTCTTCGAGGCGGACGATGAGTTCCTGCTTGATGCCCTTCATCGCCTGCGCCAGCGTGGGGCGCGGCGTGACATAGTGCGAATTGGCGTAAACCTTCACGCTGGGAAGCTGGCCCGCGTTCTTGCCGGTGAGCGGGTCGAACTCGCTGATCGAATCCACCTCGTCGCCGAAGAGTTCGATGCGCCAGGCGCGGTCTTCGTAATGCGCGGGGAAGAGGTCGATGGTGTCGCCGCGCACGCGGAAGGTGCCGCGCGCGAAGGCGGCGTCGTTGCGGCGGTATTGCAGCGCGGAGAGGTCGCGCATCAATTCGTTGCGGTCCAGCCGCATGCCCTTGGCGATGGTGACGGCGGTGCCGGAATAGGTTTCGACCGAGCCGATGCCGTAGATGCACGACACCGAGGCGACGATGATGACGTCGTCGCGCTCCAGGATCGCGCGCGTCGCCGAATGGCGCATGCGGTCGATCTCTTCGTTGATGGAGCTGTCCTTCTCGATATAGGTGTCGGTGCGCGGGATGTAGGCTTCCGGCTGGTAGTAGTCGTAATAGGAGACGAAATACTCCACCGCGTTCTCCGGGAAGAAGCCTTTGAACTCGGCATAAAGCTGCGCGGCCAGCGTCTTGTTCGGCGCGAGGATGAGGGCGGGGCGGCCCGTGGCCTCGATCACCTTGGCCATGGTGAAGGTCTTGCCCGAGCCGGTGACGCCCAGCAGCACCTGATCGCGCTCGCCGATGACGCCGTGATTGACGATGTCGGGGTTCTTGAGGCCGTCGACCAGTTCTTGGATCGCGGTGGGCTGGTCGCCTGCCGGTTGGTATTCGGAAACGAGTTTGAACTTCTTTCCGCCTTCGGACTTCGCCGGGCGCGCGGGACGGTGCGGCACGAAGCCGGCAAGCTCCGCGCCCGTGCCGCCATGCATCGGCAAGTCGAGTTCGGATGGCGGCGCGGGATCGTAGGCGGTTCCGGCGGGCGGGATCGGCACATGCTCGACCGCGCCGCGGAACTTGCGGGCGTTGTCCGTAAGACCTTTGCCGCCGGACTTCCTCGTCCGCGGAATCATGCCGTTGTTGTGCGCCATGGAACGAATATAGGACGGATGGGGCGTTTTTGCACCCGCCCTGCTGCCAGACTGCTGACAGAAGATGGCAGCAGCGCGTGCTAGATTGCCCGCATGATCGAAGCCACCTGCCATTGCGGCGCCGTGCGGATCGAAGTCCCCGCCGCGCCGGACGTCGTCACCGCCTGCAACTGCTCCATCTGCCGGCGGCTGGGAACCATGGCCGCCTATTATGCGCCGCGCGACGTGAAGGTGCGTGGCGAAACCGACACTTATATCTGGGGCGACCGGATGCTCGTCTTCCACCGCTGCAAAGTCTGCGGCTGCTACACGCATTCCATGCCGGTCGATACGTCCTCCGACCGCATGGTCGTGAATGCGCGGATGATGGCGCCGGAAATCCTCGCCGCCGCCCGCATCCGCCGCTTCGACGGCGCCGACACCTGGACGGTCCTGGACGAAACCTGACGCCCGCTTGACAGCCGCCGCGCGTGGTGCCAATTTTTTGGCATGGTGCGACGGACAAGCGACAAGAAAGAGTCTGACGGCTTCTCCCGCCGAGAGCGGGAGATCATGGATGCGCTCTACAAGCTGGGCAAAGCCTCCGCCGCCGACATCCGCGACGAGATCGCCGATCCGCCGAGCTATACGGCGATCCGCACGCTGCTGACCATTCTGGAAAAGAAGGGCCATGTGCGCCACGCCAGCGACGGCACGCGCTACATCTACGAGCCCGCGGTCGCGCGCGGCGAGATGAGCAAGCGCGCTATGGATTCGCTGCTCAAGACCTTCTTCGACAATTCCGTGGAGCGCGCGGTGGCGGCGCTTCTCACCCGCAAGGATGCGGATGTTTCCAAGGACGAGCTGGATCGCCTTTCGAAGCTGATCGAGAAGGCGAAGAGAGAGGGACGATGAGCGAGGCTTTTGCGCGCGACGGGCTTCTGTTCGCAGGCGAGATGTTCCTGTTTTCCGCGGTCATTCTCGCCCTGGCGTGGGAAGCGGCGCAGGCGATCCCCAACCGCGCCGCGCTGCGCCATCTGGTTTGGGTCGGCGCATTCGTCGCGCTGATCGCGCTGCCGATGCTGACATGGGTCGTGCCGTCGCAGTTTCATTTCGCCTTGCCGTCCGCTTCGGCGATCTCCGAAGCCGTG
>JAFECN010000283.1 GCA_018242145.1 Pseudomonadota bacterium | reverse complement strand
GAACGGAGCGACGCCGCTGATCGACCGGCAGCATCCGCACGATCTGTTCATGGAACTGTCCGGCACCTACGCGCACAAATTCGGTGGCGACGAGAGCGTGTTCCTTTATGCCGGTTATCCCGGGGAGCCCGCATTGGGACCGACCGCGTTCATGCATCGCGCCAGCGGCATGGACATTCCCGATGCGCCGATCACCCATCACTGGCTCGACTCCACGCACATCACCTTCGGCGTGGTGACGGCGGGTTTTGTGCGCGGCGACTGGAAGATCGAAGCCTCGCAATTCACCGGACGCGAGCCGGATCAGGAACGCACCGGTTTCGATACACCGAAATTCGATTCAACGGCGGTGCGCTTGTCGTGGAATCCGAACGAGAACTGGTCGCTGCAAGCGTCATGGGGTTATCTGAAAAGTCCCGAACAACTTGAGCCGGATCTGAACGAGAACCGCTTCACCGCCAGCGCGACCTATGTGAAACCGCTCGGCGAAGGCAGTTCCTTCGCAGCGACGTTTGCGTGGGGATTGAAGAAGGAAAGCGACGGCACCGATCTCAACGGCTTGCTCGCCGAAGCCGAATACAAGCCCGCCGATCTGTGGACACTCTTCGCCCGCGCGGAATGGGAGCAGAACAGCGAACTATCCGCGACGGGCGACATCGAAGAAGCGAGCGCCATCACCATCGGCGGCATCAAGGACTGGCGCGTTTCCGATCACTGGAAGTTCGGCGTCGGCGCGCTCTATGCGTTCGATGTCGCGCCGCATGCGGTGCCAAGCTATGGCAATCCGCATGGCACGATGGCGTTCGTGCGCGTGGTGGCGGAATAGCTTTCCTCCCCCGTTTACGGGGGAGGTGCTGAGCGAGCATCGCGAGCGAAGTGGAGGGGGCCGTGGCGCACCGCCCCCTCCACCGCTTCGCGGTCCCCCTCCCCCGTGAACGGGGGAGGAAAACTTAATGCACCGAATGGCTCGGCGGCTCCGGCGCGAAGACGTCGTCGCCGACGTCGAACGTCTGCCCGTCAATGGTGAGGCCGGTCTTGCCGGCGCTCACCTTGACCTCCTGCCCGTCGCCGATGCGGCCTTCGAGCAGAAGCTGGGCCAGCGGGTCCTGCAAACGCCGCTGGATCACGCGCTTCAGGGGGCGCGCGCCATAGACCGGATCGTATCCCGCATCGGCCAGCCAATCGCGGGCCTTCTTGTCGAGATGGATCGTGATCTTGCGATCCGCGAGCAGCTTGCCGAGGCGCGCGATCTGGATGTCCACGATCTTGTCCATGTTCTCCCGCGTGAGGCGGTGGAAGATGATGATCTCGTCCAGACGGTTCAGGAATTCGGGACGGAAATGCGCGCGCACGACTTCCATCACGCGCGCCCGCGCGGCCTTGTCGTCGTCGCCGGTCATGAACTCGGTGCCGAGATTGCTGGTCAGGATGATGACGGTGTTCTTGAAATCCACCGTGCGGCCCTGCCCGTCGGTCAACCGGCCGTCGTCCAGCACCTGCAACAGCACGTTGAACACATCGGCATGCGCCTTCTCGACTTCGTCGAACAGGATCACCTGATAGGGACGGCGCCGTACCGCTTCGGTGAGCACGCCGCCTTCTTCATAACCGACATAGCCCGGCGGCGCGCCGATGAGGCGGGCCACCGAATGCTTCTCCATGAACTCGCTCATGTCGATGCGCACCAGCGCGGTGTCGTCGTCGAACAGGAACGCGGCCAGCGCCTTGGTGAGTTCGGTTTTGCCGACGCCGGTGGGGCCGAGGAACAGGAACGAGCCGATGGGACGGTTCGGGTCCTGCAAGCCCGCGCGCGCGCGGCGCACGGCGTTGGAAATGGCCTTCACGGCCTGGTCCTGACCGACGACGCGGTTTTCGAGCGAGGACTCCATGTGGAGCAGCTTCTCGCGCTCGCCTTCCAGCATCTTGTCGACCGGAATTCCGGTCCAGCGGGAAACGACCTGCGCGATGTTCTCCGGCGTCACCGCCTCGTTGACGAGCGCGGCCTGGTTCTTGGAATCGATCTCCGCGATCTTCTTTTCCAGTTGCGGGATCACGCCATAGGTGAGTTCGCCCGCCTTGGCGAAATCACCGCGGCGCTGCGCGATCTCGACTTCCGCGCGGGCGCGGTCGAGCTGTTCCTTCGCCGACTGCACGTCGGAGACGGATTTCTTCTCTTCCTTCCACTTGGCGGTGATGGCGGCGGATTTTTCCTCAAGCTCCGCCAGATCGTGCTCCAGAGTCTGGAGACGGTCCTTCGACGCCTTGTCGCTCTCTTTCTTCAGCGCCTCGCGCTCGATCTTCATCTGCACGATACGCCGGTCGAGTTCGTCCAGTTCCTCGGGCTTGGAGTCCACCTGCATGCGCAGGCGGCTCGCCGCCTCGTCCATCAGATCGATGGCCTTGTCCGGCAGGAAGCGGTCGGTGATGTAGCGGTTGGAAAGCGTGGCCGCCGCCACGATCGCCGCATCGGTGATGCGCACGCCGTGATGGACTTCGTACTTCTCCTTGAGCCCGCGCAGGATCGAGATGGTGTCTTCCACCGTCGGTTCTGTGACGAAGACCGGCTGGAAGCGCCGCGCCAGCGCCGCGTCCTTCTCGATATATTTGCGGTATTCGTCCAGCGTGGTGGCGCCGACGCAATGCAGTTCACCGCGCGCCAGCGCCGGCTTGAGCAGGTTGGACGCATCCATCGCGCCTTCGGCTTTTCCCGCGCCGACCAGCACATGCAGCTCGTCGATGAAGAGGACGATCTTGCCCTGCGCGGCGGAGATTTCGTTCAGCACCGCTTTCAGGCGCTCCTCGAATTCGCCGCGGAATTTCGCGCCCGCGATCAGCGCGCCCATGTCGAGCGCCATCAGCCGCTTGTCGCGCAGGCTTTCGGGCACGTCGCCATTGACGATGCGCAGCGCCAGGCCTTCCGCAATCGCGGTCTTGCCCACGCCGGGCTCGCCGATGAGCACGGGGTTGTTCTTGGTGCGGCGCGCCAGAACCTGAATGGTGCGGCGGATTTCCTCGTCGCGGCCGATGACCGGATCGAGCTTGCCCGCGCGCGCGACCTCGGTGAGATCGCGGGCATATTTCTTCAGCGCGTCATAGGCGTTTTCCGCCGTGGCGCTGTCAGCGGTGCGGCCCTGCCGAAGATCGGCGATGGCCTTGTTGAGATTCTGCGCGGTGACGCCGGCGTCCTTCAGGATGCGGCCCACATCGGTGCCCGTCGCCATGGTGAGCGCGAGCAGGAGATATTCGGCGGTGACGAAGCTGTCGCCCGCCTTGGTGGCGGCCTGCTGCGCGGTGTCGAGCACGCGCGCGGTTTCCGGGGCCAGATACACCTGCCCGTTGCCGCCTTCGACGCGCGGCACCTTGGCCAGCGCGACATCGTTCTGCGAGCGCACCTGCGCGGCATTGCCGCCCGCGGCCGAGATGAGGCGGGACGCGAGGCCCTCCTCGTCGTCCAGCAGCACTTTCAGGAGATGTTGGGGAAGAAATTGCTGGTTGTTGTTGCGCAGCGCCAGCGATTGCGCGGATTGAATGAAGCCCTGCGCGCGCTCCGTGAATTTCTGGATGTCCATAGTGTCCTCTCAAGCCCTCCGGTCCTCCCCTGACGGGCGAGCGGCCGCAAGTCTTCCATAGATTAGAATACCGCCCCAGATGGGCACGGGTTCCGAGGTTTATGTGGGTTCCCGGTCTGTGCTCTTCAAGGTGGGCTCGGTTTTAGCAGTTTGGGCTGTTAAACTGGGCGGGAGGGCGCTCAATCCGCCCAGCCACAAGGCGCGGAGCATTCATGCGAGTCGAGGTCGAACGTGAGGACGATGGCCGCTGGATCGGCGAGGTTCCGGCCTTGCCGGGCGTTCTCGCCTATGGCGCCACGGCCGAGGAAGCCCGAGCCAAAACCGAGGCCCTTGCCTTGCGGGTCATCGCCGACCGGCTGGAGAACGGCGAGAGCGTGCCAAAGGAAGCACGCGCATTGTTCGCCGCGTGAGCTCCTGGCCTTCCGCGAAAGCCTCTCGTGTATTGCGGGCCCTTCTCAACATCGGCTGGGTGGTCAAACGCCAAACCGGTTCGCATCGGACGTTAAGCCGCGCGGGGTGGTCGGATTACGTTTTCGCTTTCCACGATGGGGATGAGATCGGCCCGCGAATGCTGGCGAAGATCGCCAAGCATACCGGCCTGACACCGCAAGACCTCTGAAATTCAAGACCCCGCCTCGCCGTCCGGGCTGTCGATCACCACCACAAAACCGTCCGGGTCGCGGAGCCACATTTCCCGGTGCTGCGGCGCCGGGTTGACGAACGGCTCCTCGATGAACGTCGCCTTCAGGGCACGGGCGCGCGACACCGCGGCGTCGAAATCGTCGAGCTGGAACCAGAGCACCACGCCATGCGCCACGGGCGCGGCATCGCGGTTCATAAGGTTCGGATGATCTTCCTCGTCCCAGGCATGAAGCTGAAGGACGATGCGGCCGGACACCGTAATCCTGTCATAGACATCGCGATGCGGATGATCGGGAAGCGAATCCGCGCCGAGCAGCTTGCCATACCATGCGCTGCTCGCGCGCACGTCGGCTACGGCGATGAGGGTTTGGTTCTCTATGGTTGCCGGCCCGTTGGATTTGTTCATCGGTCCATCGCTCCGTGCTGCGCCGGCCGTTGCGGCAGGTGACGCTACGATAAGCGATAGGCTCTTGCGGTGGAATAACGAATGGACCACCGTTTGAAAAAGAATTGCCGGGAGCGCGCGTGAGCACAAAGTATGACGCCATCATCGTCGGCGGCGGCATCGGCGGATCGGCGCTGGCGTTGGTGCTCGCGCGCGCGGGCAAGCGGATTCTGCTTCTCGAACAATCCGAGGTTTACGAAGATCGCGTGCGCGGCGAGTGGATCGCGCCGTGGGGCGTGAAGGAAGTCCAGCGCGTCGGTCTTTATGATGTGTTGCGCGCGGCGGGCGGCCATCATCTCGCCCGCCATATCACCTATGACGAGACGCGCGACCCGGCGGCTGCCGAAGCCATGCCGCTGCCGCTCAGCATGTTCGTGCCGGAGGTTCCGGGGCCGCTTTGCATTGGGCATCCGCACCATTGCCAGACTCTGTTCGACGAAGCCAGGCGCGCCGGTGCGAAGGCGCTTCGCGGCGTGAGCGTGACGAAGATCGCGCCCGGCACATCGCCGGGCGTGACCTACCGGCACGAAGGCCAGGAATACGAAGCGACCGCGCCGCTGATCGTCGGCGCGGACGGACGCCTGTCGGCGGCACGCGCGGCGGCGGGCATCACGCTGCATCAGGACAAGCCGCACCACTGGTTCGCCGGCATGCTGGTGGGAGGCGCGGACGAATGGCCCGACGATCTTCAGGCCATCGGCACCGAAGGCGATTTCGCCTTTCTCGCCTTCCCGCAAGGCAAGGGCCGCGTGCGCGTCTATGGCGGATACGCGCTGGAGCAACGCAAGCGCTTCAGCGGCGAGGATGGCCCGCGCAAATTCCTCGATGCCTTCGCGATGCAATCCAGTCCGCCGAACCGGCATCTGGTCGAAGGCCGCCCCGCCGGACCGCTCTACAGCTATTTCAACAACGATAGCTGGACCGACGAACCCTATGCGCCGGGCATCGTGCTGATCGGCGATGCGGCGGGATGGAACGATCCGATTTTGGGGCTGGGGCTTTCGATCACCTATCGCGATGCGCGGATCGTGTCCGAGATATTGAAGGACACGCCGGACGGGTCGCGCCCGGATTTCTCGTCTTACGGCGAGGAACGCCGCGAGCGGATGCGGCGGCTGCGGTTTGCAGCAAGTCTGCAGGCGGCGCTCGATATGGAATTCGGCGATGCGGCGAAGGAAAAGCGGCGGCGCTATCACGAGGCCACGGCGAAAGACATGAGCGTGGGCCTGCATGGCTTTGCCGTGATGGCCGGGCCGGAGACAGCGCCGGCGGAAATCTTCACGCCGCAACATCGCGCGCGCGTTCTGGGAGAGTGAGATGGATATCGAGACGTTCAACGCAGACTGGCTGAAGGCATGGACCGACAAGGACGTGCCGCGCCTGCTCTCTTTCTATTCCGAGGACACCGAATATCGCGATCCGCAGACCGCCGCGGGCATCAAGGGGCACGAAGCCTTGCGCCAGTATCTCACCGGCCTGTTCGCAGCGACGCCGCCGATGACCTACACGCCACATGAGATCTGGAAGACGCATAACGGCTATTGCGGGCGCTGGTACTGCACGATGGACATGCCGGGCGGCACGAAAAGCTATATCCGGGGCTTCGATCTTGTCGTGCTGAAGGACGGCAAGATCGCGCTGAACGAAGTCTATGTGCATCCGCTGCCGGGCGCGCCGGCCGCATGAGCATTCCGATCCTGCGCCCGGAAGCGGTCACGCCCTCATGGCTGACGGCGGTTCTTGCGCATGCGGGATATTCCGCGCGCGTGACGGATTTTGCCGCCCAGCGCGTCGGCACCGGACAGATCGGCGACAGCGTGCGCTTCACCCTCGCCTTCGACGGCGGCGCGAACGGCGCGCCGCAAACGCTGGTGGGGAAATTTCCGTCGCACGCCGATGCAAGCCGCGCGACCGGCGCGGCGCTGGGCAACTACATCCGCGAAGTCCATTTCTACAATCATCTCGCGGACAGCGCGCGCATCCGCGTGCCGAAGAGCTATTTCGCGGCCGTGGACGATGCGACGAGCGAATTCGTGCTGATGATGGAGGACCTCGCGCCCGCCGAGCAGGGCGACCAGATGGCGGGCATCACGCTGGATCAGGCGCGCGCGGCGATCGCCGAAGCGGCGAAGCTGCACGGCTCGCACTGGAACGACCCGGCAATCGAAGATCTGTGGTGGGTATCGGGCACCCGCGCGGCGCCGAAGAGCCCCGCGGATCCGGAGCGCGTGATACAGCTCTGGCAGGCTTTCTGCCAACGCTATGGCGACCGCGTCGATGGCGCAGGCCGCGCGGTCGGCGACGAATTGTGTGCAAAGTTTGCGTCATATGCGGAAGGCTATAGCGGCCCGCGCTGCCTGACGCACAACGATTACCGCCCGGACAACATGCTGTTCGCGACGGCGGCGGGCGGCGCGCCGGTGGCGGTGGTGGACTGGCAATCGCTCGGCTGGGGCTGCGGCGCGCTGGACGTGGCTTATCTTCTGGGCGGGGCGCTGCCGCGCGCTGTGCGCCGCGCGCAGGAAGACGATCTGCTCGCCTTCTACCGCGATCAACTGGCGCAGAACGGCGTGACGGATTACAGCTTCGCGACACTGAAGCGCGACTATGCGCGCCACAGCTTTCAGCTTTTCCTGACGGCGTTTTTCGCGGCGATGATCGTGGAACAAACCGAACGCGGCGACACCATGTTCCTGACCATGCTGCGCGGCGCGACCGAGCAGATCGAGGACCTGGACGCGCTGTCTCTTCTCTAAAAAGAAAGCCGCCTATTCGGCGGCTTCCTCCTGTTCCTCAGTGTCGCCTTCGCCGAAGGAGAACGAAGCGCCGCTCGGCGGCTGCGCGCCCGGCACATAAGGCTGATCGCCCGGACCGCGATTCTGGCCATTGCCGTTCGCGTTCGGCTGGCCGCCGTTCTGCTGCTGTTGTGCCTGCTGCTGTTGCTGGATCTGCTGCATCTGCGCCTGCTGCGCGGCGACGATGCGGTAATAATGCTCGGCGTGCTGCAGATAGTTCTCCGCCATCACCCGGTCGCCGGAGGAATTGGCGTCGCGCGCGAGTTGCAGATATTTCTCATAGACCGTCGCGGCCGAGCCGCGGATCTTTACTTCGGGGCCGTTCGAATCGAACACGCGGTTCGGATTGAATCCGCCGCCGCCATTGTTTCCACCGCCGCCACCGCCGCCATGATTGTTGTGCTGTGGCCTGCGGCCGCGTCCGCGAGAGCGTTTCACTGGTGCCCCTCTTCTTCCTGATGTGTGGTTCATACCGTTTTGCGCGCGCAAAACCGGCGCGCGTCACTTTTCCAAATCCCTGTCATGCCGCTTCGGGCATGTGTGTGGCGCATAAATCTGCGAGACCTGTCTCGTCGTCCGCTGTTCGCAGGAACCGGCGCTCTTCGCGCGACCGCCCCCGAGGCTGGTCTGGACGCCGAGGGCTTTCGCCGGGCGGCCACAAGGGTTCCTGATTCCCCTCTATCTGCCATCGACCGTAGCGGGTCGGCCGCGGCTTTCCAAGGCTTTTTTTCCCCGAATTCAGCCGGGTGCGGCAATCACGCAACGGGGGATACCTGCCAGATCGGGGACGACCGCGGCGGTTTCAAGACCGGCGGCGGCAAAGATTCTAG
>JAFECN010000282.1 GCA_018242145.1 Pseudomonadota bacterium | reverse complement strand
TTTTGTCCCATACGTTTGAACCTCGCTTTTGCGGAACGGAAAAGCGCGGTTAGCACACTGCGTTCCGCGCAGGAGCACAGCACATCGCGAATGCGTTAAGCAGGTGCAAACACGTTTGTTCGAACGCGGCGCGAATTGCATTCAACTGTTTCGTTCTGTGTCACGCGCTTTCAAAACGATACGCGGTAAAGCAAATCCTGCGGTTGCAGGGCGAGAACAGCGGCGCGGAAGCGCCAGTGTTTTCGCGCTTAATGACAAACTGTCGATGCATAAAAAGTTCCAAGGCCGCGGATGCGTTCCAATCCTGAATCGAAAACCGCCGCGTTTTAACCCGCTGTGACAAAGCTGGGGTATCGTGCGAAACGCGCGACGAAGCCACGATTGCGCGAGGGGCCGCATCTATCCTAAGTTGCTTCCCGCGTCAGATGGCCGGATGGCCGCGGGGCTTCGCAAGAAGCGTCGAGGAAAGTCCGGGCTCCACGGAAACACGGTGACGGATAACATCCGCCGGGGGTAACCCCAGGGAAAGCGCCACAGAAATGAAACCGCCCACCGGCCTAAAGCCGCGGCAAGGTTGAAAAGGTGCGGTAAGAGCGCACCGCGTCTCTGGCAACAGAGGTGGCACGGCAAGCCCCATCGGGAGCAAGACCAAATAGGGACGGCACGTCATCCGTTTCCGGATCGCCGTCCGGGTAGGTCGCGTGAGGTGTGGGGCAACTCACATCCCAGAGGAATGGCCATCTATCGCGGGAGAAATCCCGCGTGGACAGAACCCGGCTTACAGGCCATCTGACGCATTCTCATTCCACAGAGGCGCGATAGGCATGGCCCGAAACATTCCGGGGATTGCCATCCACCAAATCCATAATTTGTCATGGCCCACCGGAGAGTGGGCCACCCAGGTGACGCGCGCTCAACTTCGGAAAGAAGAGTCTGCATCACCTGGGTGGCCCGCTTTTGCGGGCCATGACAATCTGGTTTCGCGTTCCAATTGAGCACGCGCCTTGGGCGGAGGCCGGAACGCGGGGCGGCTCCCGATCGTTTGTCCCGCATGGCCGCACGGAAGAAGAAGCGCAAGACGAAGAAATGGTCCGGCCGCGTCACCCGCGAGAGCGATGCGCTGGACCTGAAGAAAGGCGTCTTCACGCTCAACGATCCGAGGAAGATCGCCGCGTCGTTGAAGCGTTCGGCCGAGCAAAGTCACCGCCGCAAGGCCGATCCTTATCGCTCCGCGCTCTCCATGCTGACCTTCTATATCAACCGCGCGGGCAAGAACCTGCCGGCGTCGCGCAAGAAGACGCTGAATGACGCGAAGGAGGAACTGAAAAAGCTCTTCCACAAGAACAAGCCAAAGAAGAAAAAGCGCGCTTGATCCTTCCCCGCGCGTTCAGGCTTCCAGCCAGTGCAGGCTGAACAGCCGGTCCGGGTCGGTCCACACCGCTTTCGGCGTGAAGCCCGCTTCTTCGGCCAGCGCGCGGAATCCGTCGGCCGTGTATTTGTGCGAGTTCTCGGTATGGATCGTCTCGCCTTCGCGGAACGCGAAGGTTTCGCCTGCCACATTCGCGCGCTGCGCTTCGAGGCTCATCAGGTGCATCTCGATGCGCTGCTGCGCCGGATTGTAGAAGGCGTAATGCGCGAAAAGATCGGTGTCGAAATCGGCGTCCAGCTCGCGGTTGATGCGCACGAGGATGTTCTTGTTGAACGCCTCGGTCACGCCCGCCGCGTCGTTATAGGCGGCGTGCAGGATCGCCGGGTCTTTCACCAGATCGACGCCGATCAGCAAGCCGCCGCCTTTCAGCAGTACCGCTGCGCGGCGCAGGAACGCCGCCGCTTCGGGCCGCGTGAAATTGCCGATGGTCGAGCCGGGGAAGAAGCCTACGCGCCGCGCGCCGCTCTGCGGCAGCTTCAGGGTCTTGGTGAAGTCCGCCACCACCGGATGCACCGGAAGGCGCGGAAATTCTTTCGCGAATTTCTGCGCCATGCCGCGCAGATAGTCGCCGGAAATATCGATCGGCACATAGGCGCGGGGATTGCGCAACGCCTTGAGCACGATGCCCGCCTTCATCAGCGAACCGGCGCCGAATTCGATCAGCTCCACGTCGCCGCCGATGGCTTGCGCGAATTCCCCTGCCTTGTCGCGCAGCAGCTTCGTCTCCGTGCGCGTCGGGTAATATTCCGGCAGCTCGCAGATCAGGTCGAACAGCCGCGAGCCTTCTTCGTCGTAGAAATATTTGCACGGCAGCTCTTTGGGCTGATGGCGCAGGCCCGCCAGCACCGCGCTCGCGAATTCGCTTTCGATGCGGCGGCCGCGCTCGACGGGGGAGCGGAAAAGGATTCCGGCGCTGCTCATGTCAATCCTCCGCCAGGCGGATGCCGCTGAACTGCCATCGCGCGGACGGCGGGAAGAAATTGCGATAGGAGGTGCGGATGTGATCGGCCGGCGTGGCGCAGGAGCCGCCGCGCAGCACGATCTGCCCCACCATGAATTTGCCGTTGTATTCGGCCAGCTTGCCGTCGAACGGCTTGAATCCGGGATAGGGGTCGTAGGACGAGCGCGTCCATACCCACGCATCGCCCAGCATGTTTGCGTCGCCATGCGCCGCGCGCGGCTGCAGATGCTCCAGATCGAGCAACTGTCCCGCGTTCGGCTGCTGCTCCGCCACCGCTTCCCATTCGAACTCGGTCGGCAAGCGCTTGCCCGCCCACGCGGCATAAGCGGAGGCTTCATAAAAACTCACATGCACCACCGGCGCGCCCGGATTGATCGGCCGCACGCCGTTCAGCGTGAAATGCTGCCCGTCCTCCAGCCAGTAGAGCGGCGCCTTCCAGCCCTCGCGCTGCGCCAGCGCCCAGCCATCCGACAGCCACAGATCGGGCCGCGCGTAGCCGCCGTCGTCGATGAACGCCTGATATTCGCCGTTTGTCACCAGCCGCGATGCCAGCTTGAACGGGCGCAGCAAAACTGCATGTCGCGGGCCTTCATTGTCGAACGCGAAATCCTTGCCGTCATAGCCCACATCGACAACGCCGCCGTCATGCGCGATCCAGTCCAGCGCGGGCGTCGCATCCAGCGCCTGCGGCATGGCCGGGCGATAGGCAGGCCGAAGCGGGTTCATAAAGAAAGGATGCTTGATGTCGGTCAGCATCAGTTCCTGATGCTGCTGCTCATGGTTCAAGCCCAGGATCGTCAGCGCGCGCCGCTCCGGCCCGGCATGCGGCAGCATCTTCGCCATCGCCGCGTCCACATGGGCGCGATAGGCGCGCACTTCGGCGGCGGACGGCCGCGTCAGCAATCCGCGATGGGCGCGCGTGAACGGCGTGCCCAATCCGAGATAATAGGAATTGAAGATCGCATCGAAGCGTGCGTCGAACGGCTCATAGCCCGGCTCGCGCGCCAGGATCATCCTCTCGAAGAACCATGTCGTATGCGCCAGGTGCCATTTGATCGGGCTGGCATCCGGCATGGACTGCACATTCTGGTCTTCCGCCGAAAGCGGCGCGGCCAGCGCCATGCTCAGCGCGCGCACATCGCGATAGCGCTGGCCGAGAGAGGGTGTGGGCACGGATGTGGTGTGCAGAGACATAGGGGTCCTTACATAAGCACGCCGGACGAAAAGGCACGCGACATGCGAACCCCAAAGCCATAATGGCCGGATAAAAGAACGGTTCCAGCCTTGACGGAATTTGCCACCGATTAGAAAGGCTTATC
>JAFECN010000281.1 GCA_018242145.1 Pseudomonadota bacterium | reverse complement strand
GGCCGTGCAGACACGGCTTGAGGGCGTGAGGTTTCAATTCACCGAATACCCGTGCGGCGCGGGCGAATACCTGCGTTCGGGCGATCCGCTGCCAGCGACGACGCTCAAAGGCTGCGGCGACGCGGATGCGATCCTGCTCGGGGCGATGGGACTGCCGAATGTGCGGTGGCCTTCTGGTACTGAGATGGCGCCGCAGATCGACCTGCGCGAGCAACTGGATTTGTTTGCAGGCGTGCGCCCGATCCGGTTGTACAATGCGGCGCATTCGCCGCTGCGAGATCGCGGCAAGCCAATTGATTTCGTGATTTATCGCGAGAACACTGAGGGCCTATTCTTTTCGCGTAAGAATACGTACGGCAAGGATGCGCTCGAAGTGAGAGACACGCTGCGAATCTCGCGGCGCGCTTCCGAGCGATTGTTCCGTGCGGCGTTCCGGCATGCGCAGCGGCGGCGGAATTTGGTGACGCTGGTTGATAAAGCGAACGTGCTGCCGTCGATGGCGTATTTCCGCTCGATTTTCGACCGGATTTCCAATGAGTTTCCCGGGGTAAAGACGGAGCGCGTGTACGTGGACGCGGCGTCGCTCTACCTGGTGCAGCGGCCGGAGACGTTTGACGTGATCGTGACCGAGAACATGTTCGGCGACATCCTGTCGGATCTGGCGGCGGGAATCGTTGGCGGGATGGGCATGGCGCCTTCGGGCGACATCGGCGATCACCACGCGGTGTTTCAGCCTTCGCACGGAACGGCGCCGGATATCGCGGGGATGGGCGTGGCGAATCCGATCGCGACCATCGTCTCCGCGGCGATGATGCTCGAATGGCTGGGGCATCCGGAGACGTTGCGCGGGGCGCGGATGATCAACAGCGCGGTGGAACGGCTCATGACCGATCCGGCGTTTGGCACTCCGGATATCGGCGGCAAACGGACGACAGGCGATGTGGGACAAGGCGTGATCGACGCGCTCGAGTAAGATTGAGCCGTGATTTCCGGACACCGGATTTACGACACACACACCCATTTGGGAACGGCGCGGCACAGCGGACGTCGCTGGACTGTGGACGACATGCTGCGCCACATGGACGCGCATGGCGTTGACCGCTCACTGCTGATTCCCTTCCCTATCGTGGAGGATTTCCGACTGGCGCACGATGAGATCGCGGCGGCGCTGAGCGCGGCGCGCGATCGATTCTCAGCGGCGGCGTGTTTGCCGGTGTTCATTCCGGAGGCGGAATTTCGAGCGGAAGTGCGACGGTGCGCGGAATTGGGGTTCACGGCGATCAAGCTGCAGCCGCAGTATCACGCGTTGAATCCGGTGTCGCACCGGAGCGATTTCTTTTTCGAGACGGCTCTCGAGAATCGGATGACGGTGGTGGCTCATACGGGATCGGGCGCGCCGTTTGCGCTGCCTGCGTTGTATATCGCGCCGGCGCGGCGGTTTCCCGATCTGCGCATCGTGTTAGGGCATGCGGGTGGGAGCGTGTACTACCTGGAAACGATCGTCGCGGCGGAGACTTGCCCGAATATCTATATCGAGTTTTCGAGCTTAATGCCGCACCATATTCTGGAAATCCTGGACCGGATACCGGCAAACCGCTGTTTGATTGGAAGCGATTTGCCGGCGTCGGTGGATGCGGAGATCGGAAAGATCGTCGATTTAGGGATCACGGAGTCCGACAAAGCGGACATCCTTTGGAATACTGCAGCGCGGCTGTTCGACGCGGCTACATAATTCCGAAGGTTCGGAAGGCTTCCGCGGCTCCCATACCTTCTTCAATCGCTTTGCGGACGGTCTTTTCGCCACGGGCTTTTTCGATGGCCGCGGTGAAGACATCGTCTTCTGCTTTGCGCGGGATGACGCAGACGCCATCGAGATCGCCGAAGATGATGTCGCCGACTTCAATGCGAACTCCGCCTTCCATCTCAATCGGCACTCGGAAGTCGATCACTTTGCCGCGCGGACCTTGGTCTTGCGCATAGGCGCCGCGGGAAAACGTGGGGAACTTGAGATCGAGGATGCCGCGAGTGTCGCGCGAGTAGCCATCCATGACGGCGCCGACGGCGCCGAGCTTCATGGCGCGGATGCTCATCAACTCGCCCCAGAGGGCGTAGCGATATGAGGCTCCGGCGCAGACGTAAACCTCATTCGTCTTGAGGTCATCGAGCGCTTCCAGCATGACGCCGAAGGGCTTGGCGCCTTCTTCAAAGCAATCGGCTTCGAGGACCGGCATGGCGCGCCCGATAGTAACCATGGAACGATCCAAGGGTTGGATGGCGGCGGGCAGGAACTGCCGGCGGAGGCCCATCTTATCCATAACGTCGCCGACGACGGCGGTGAACAGTTCATCTTTAGCCAGGGTGAACAGGGCGGCGTCATCCGCCCATAAGCGTGTGCTCAAACGAGAATCTCCCTCAAAACATTACCCGCCACATCTGTTAAACGGAAGTCGCGGCCGCTGTAGCGGTAAGTGAGCCGCGTGTGATCGAGCCCCATGAGATGGAGCGCGGTAGCGTGCACGTCGTGCACGTGCGCCGGCTTTTCAGCGGCGCGGAAACCGAAATCGTCGGTAGAGCCGTAGACGGTACCGCCTTTGATGCCGCCGCCGGCCATGAGCGTGGTGAAGCCGTAGGGGGTATGGTCGCGACCGTTTTGGACTTTGACCGCGGCGCTGTTCTCCACCGAAGGCGTGCGGCCGAACTCGCTGCCGACGATGATCAGCGTCTGATC